>JAJFUL010000014.1 GCA_021372425.1 Spirochaetaceae bacterium | reverse complement strand
ATGGCACTTGCGTGTGACAGGATTTCCGCCTTTGGCGGTGTCATTGCGGTCAACAGGATTTTTGACGAGCATTGCGCAGAGGCTATGGGATCGCTTTTTGCCGAATGTATTGCGGCTCCTGAATTCAATGCGGCTGCGCGGGGAATCCTTGGAAGGAAGAAAAACCTGCGTCTTATCGTCCCTTGCAAGGAGAAAAAACGCGAGGAAATACGCACGGTGCTGGGCGGCTTCCTGCGCCAGGATGCTGATGATGGCGATCCTGCCGGAACGGAATGGAAGACGGTATCGCAAAGAGTGCCAACTGCCGCAGAACTTGAGGCACTGCAGTTCGCCTGGAAGGCATGTATGTCAGTCAAGTCAAATGCCATTGTGCTTGTGCAAGGCCATTCAACCGTCGGCATCGGCTGTGGCCAGCCGAACAGGGTTGATTCGACGCGTATCGCCATCGGACATGCAGGCGAAAGGGCCCGAGGCTCGGTGCTCGCATCAGACGCATTTTTCCCCTTTGCGGATTCAGTTGAAGAAGCAGCCCGCGCGGGCATCACTGCAATCGTTCAGCCCGGTGGCTCAATCCGCGACGCAGAGGCGATCGAAGCGGCTGACAAGGCCGGCGTTGCCATGGCCTTTACCGGTGTCCGTCACTTTCGGCATTAATTTTCGGCCCAATTCCCGGGCATGGAGGATTCAAAAAGTGGAAAACGATATTTTTGACTCAAGACTAGCCCTTACTTTCGACGATGTGCTCATTGTCCCTGCATTCAGCGAGGTACTGCCTTCAAAAGTGGATATACATGCCAAGCTGACCAAGGGCATCATGCTGAATATCCCGCTTCTTTCCGCCGCGATGGATACCGTCACAGAGTCGGCCCTTGCCATCGCCCTGGCAAGGATGGGCGGCATCGGAATCATCCACCGGAACATGGGCCCCCAGCGTCAGGCTTCGGAGGTCGATCGGGTAAAGAGGTCCGAGTCTGGCATGATCAGCGATCCAGTCTGCCTGGAAAAGGATGCGCTGCTTGCAGATGCGCGGGAACTCATGCAGAAGTTCAAAATTTCGGGCATTCCCATTACAAGCGGCTCGGAAAAACTACTGGTCGGCATCCTGACCAACCGCGACATAAGGTTCTGCGGGTCAGACGACAATGACAAGCCGGTCAGCGACTTCATGACGAAAGATGGGCTCATCACAGGGCGGGAAGGCACGACGCTTGAGGAAGCCAAGGAAATCCTGCAGAAGCACCGCATAGAAAAACTGCCGCTCACCGATGCCCAGGGTAGGCTCAAAGGTCTTATCACCGTCAAGGATATTGCGAAAAAGGCCGATTACCCCAATGCTTCGCTCGATTCATCCGGCAGGCTCCTCGTCGGCGCCGCGGTCGGTGTTGGTACTGACCTTGAGCACCGCATCGAGTTGCTTGTGGCCAAGAATGTCGATGTCGTGGTCATTGATACGGCGCTTGGGCATTCAAAGGGCGTGCTGGAGGCTATTTCCCGCATCAAGGCAGTAGCGCAGGAACTCCAGGTCATTGCCGGCAACGTAGTCACTGCCGAAGGTGTCGACGCCCTTGCAAGGGCAGGTGCCGATGCGGTCAAAATTGGCGTTGGCGCAGGCTCCATCTGCACGACCCGCATCATCTCCGGCGCGGGCATGCCGCAGTTGTCCGCAATCCACGATTGCGCAAAAGCAGCTGTAAAATGGGACATCCCCACCATTGCGGATGGAGGTATCAAGTATTCGGGCGACATGGTCAAAGCCATCGCCGCAGGCGCCGATACCATCATGCTGGGCGGTCTGCTTGCTGGCCTTGAGGAATCACCCGGCGAGCTTGTGCTCTACAACGGACGCCAGTACAAGACCTACAGGGGTATGGGCTCGCTTGGCGCCCTCCAGGGCTATGGGCGGGACCGCTATGCAGGCGGAGCCGATCCATCCGGCAAACTTGTGCCGGAAGGGGTCGAAGGCATGGTTCCCTATAAAGGCAAGCTCTCAGAATTTGTGTTTCAACTCATCGGAGGCCTGCGTTCCGGGTGCGGCTATGCCGGCGCCGCCTCTCTTGACGATCTGCGCACGAAAAGCCGCCTGGTCAGGATTACCAACGCAGGACTTCTGGAAAGTCATCCGCACTCCATTACCATTACGCGCGAAGCTCCTAATTACCAGCGCGGAGAATGATGATATAGTCAAACCATGAATGATTATTCCTCGTATCTTTCCCCTTTTTCCTGGCGCTATGGCAGTCCGGCGATGCGCCGGATCTGGTCTGAAGAACACAAGCGCAGACTGTGGCGGCAGATCTGGGTGAGTCTGGCGCGCGTGGAATCACGGTTCGGCCTTGTCAGCCAAGCCCAGGTGAATGAACTCGAGCAGCATGAGGATGATGTCGATATGGAACGCTCGCTCGAAATCGAAAAGGAAATCCACCATGACTTGATGGCCGAAGTTCAAGCCTTCGCTGGCCAATGTCCATGCGCTGGCGGCGTAATCCACCTGGGCGCTACCTCCATGGATATCGAAGACAATGCGGATGCCCTGCGCATCCGCGAAAGTCTCGACCTCGTGCTGGAGAGCCTTGAAGCGCTCCTTGCTTCGCTTGCGGATCGGATCGAACAATATGCCGAGCTTCCTGTCATGGCTTTTACGCATATCCAGCCAGCAGAACCCACCACATTCGGCTATCGCTGCGCCGTATGGGGACAGGATCTGCTCATCTGTTACCGCGACCTTTCGAGCCTGCGGACAGAGATCAGGGGGAAGGGCTTCAAGGGCGCTGTCGGCTCATCCGCTTCCTATGCCGACTTGGTCGGTAAAGAGAATCTTGAGGTTTTTGAAAGCGGTATGGAAGAAGAGCTTGGAATCGGCTTTTTCCCCATCGCGACGCAAACCTATACCCGCCTGCAGGACTATCGCGTGCTGTCCCGACTTTCCGGACTGGGCGCCGCGCTCCACAAGATGGCCTTCGACCTGCGCCTGCTCCAGTCTCCGCCGATCGGCGAGGTACAGGAACCTTTCACACTGAAGCAGGTAGGTTCCTCGGCCATGCCTTTCAAGCGCAATCCGATCAATTCCGAGAAGATCGATTCGCTCGCCCGGCAACTTGCCGGCCTTCCAGATGTCGCATGGAGCAACGCTTCGCTTTCCCTGCTCGAGCGGACTCTGGACGATTCGGCCAATCGCCGCAGCATCCTGCCCGAGGGTTTCCTCATCTGCGATGAGATGATCGCAACGGCTCAGAAAATTGTGGATGGCCTCGTCGTTGACCAGAATGCCATCCAGCGCACGATTGCGGATTACGCTCCCTTCGCCTGCACCGAGCGGGTGCTCATGGCCATGGGCAAGGCCGGGGCGAACCGGCAGGATACACATGAGCGGCTCCGCGAGCATTCACTTGCCTCGTGGGAGGAAGTCCGCAATGGCAAGGTCAACACGCTTGCCGAGCGAATCCGGAATGATCCATTCTTCCTGTCGTGGCTGGATCCGGGCGAGATGGATGGGCTCTTCCGCATAGAGGAATATGTCGGCTCCGCCCCCGAGCGGGCAAAGGCCATGGCCGCGTCGATACGACATGAATTGGCTGATATTCACATTCCCCGTGGATAAACGTTGAGAGTGGCGATATACTTCCGATAAACAATAGAGTGGATTTTATGTACCCAAGGAGTCGTCATGATCGATTTTATTGTCAAAGGCGGGCCAGTCATGTGGCCTATAATCGGCTTTTCCATCGTTGCATGCGTGATAATCATTGAGAGGCTTCTCTATCTGCGTAGAATATCCCTTGATGAAGACAAGCTCTTCACTCATGTGAAGAACAGTCTGCTGGAAGGCCATTATAACGAAGCGCTTGCGATCTGCGACCAGAATATATCGCCTTTCTCGACGCTGCTGAAGATTGGCATAGAAAACCGCCATCAGCCCGAGACCGTACAACGCGACATCCTGAAGGACGCAGCCGCCCTCGAGGCGCCAAAACTGGAAAGGGGCCTTTCGCTTCTCGGCACGATCATCAGCATCGAGCCGCTCATGGGCCTTCTGGGCACGGTCACAGGCACGATGAATGCCTTCGGCGTCTTGGGTACATTCGGAGCGGTGAGCGATCCGACAGCCTTGGCTTCCGGCGTTTCGGAGGCGCTCATCACAACCGTCGCAGGTCTGGTTGTTGCCATTCCCTGCACAGTTTTTTACAATTACTTCGTCAACAAGGTTAACAGGATCCTGACCACGCTCGAGAGCCAGGTCAATTCGCTGGTGCTTCTGATCAATGTGACCGCTAACGGCAAGGCACAGAACAGCGGCACGGAGGAAGTATGAGTTCCCGGCGGCTTCAGGCCAGAACTGAAATAAACATGACGCCGCTCATAGACGTCATCCTTCAGCTCATCATCTTTTTCATGATAACGACGACCTTCAGATCGGCGCCGGGAATTTCCCTCGACCTGCCCCAATCGAAGACGGCGCAGTCAGTATCCTCGTCCTCGGTACTGAAGGTGAGGGTACTTTCGGAGGATGAGATTTATGTCGACAAGACCCAGACCAACCTCCAGGGCTTGCCTGAGATATTGCAGCAGAGGGTATCCGCCATTGGTTCGGCCAGTAGGTCTACCGGCGGCACACACGCCATTCTGGAAGGGAATTCGGGAGTATCGTACCAGCTGATTATTTCCGTATTGGATCAACTCAGGATAAATGGAGTGGAGAATGTCAGCCTCATGACGAGAGAGGAAAAGGCCACGAGATGAAGTTCGCCCTGGATTATGCCGGAACTCAGGAGCGCAAACGATGGACTCTGTCTTTTGTGCTAACGGCTGTATTCTATCTCCTCATCTTTGTGATCGCATTTGTCATCCAGTTGATGAGTCCGCCTGAGGAATTGGTGCTGTCCAACAAGACAGTAGTCGTCAATCTGGCAGGACCGGAAAAGCTGAAGACCGGACTTGGTTCGATATATCCATCCGATGTCGGCGAGGAAGGTAGCACGGT
>JAJFUL010000328.1 GCA_021372425.1 Spirochaetaceae bacterium | reverse complement strand
CCTATCCTGTGTAGCTGTATGACGTACGTGAGGCTCAAGTCTGCTATACAGGCCGCGGCAAAGCAGATGCGCGAAGCGGCTGCCATACCTGGTCATTCCGAGATCGCCGAAGGGAAGGCAGCGTCCAGGCGATCGTCCTCGGTTGGCGACCGTGTCACCTTCGGCTCGATTCAGTCCGGCGACGCATCGCTCCCGACAGGTAACCTCCTCCATACCCTCTGGTTTGATATGGACGCGGCCGGCATTGTTACGATCAATATCACTAAGGCTGAGATTGGACAGCATGTGGGAACCGCCCTCGCTCAGGCCCTTGCCGAAGAGCTCGAGGTACGGTGGGAGGACGTGAGAATTCGCCACGTCGACTCTGATGCGAAGTGGGGCCTGATGCTGACAGGAGGTAGCTGGAGCGTCAACTGGACCTTCGACCAGTTGAGCAGAGCTGGTGCCGCCGGACGTATTGCACTCATTGAGGCGGGAAGTGTAATTCTCCACGCCGACCCTGCCAATTGCAAAGCAGAAGACAGCAGGGTGACCGATTTGAGCTCCGGGCGTTCAATCAGTTACGCGGAGATCATTCAACAGGGTCCTGTCTCGGTAATAACAGATGAAGAGGAACTCAAAAAGCTCCCATTAAAGAAGCCTGAACACTACAGACTGGTCGGCCGGCATATGGAGGCCCTCGATGTTCCCGATAAAGCGAACGGCCAAGCCCAATACGGGATTGACGTTGTCCGCCCAGGCATGGTCTACGGTCGTCTCGTCACGCCTCCCGTCCGCTATGGAGCCAAAGTCATCAGCGTCAATGAAGATGACGCGCGGCAGGTACCTGGTTTTATCCGCTCTGTCTCTCTGGACGATAATTCGGGGGATGTCACAGGCTTTGTAGTCGCCGTGGCAGAAACATATCCTGCCGCCATAAAGGCCGCAAAGGCACTCAAGGTGGAGTGGGACAAAGGACCAAACCAGAACGTGGATAGCGACACGCTCACGAAAGCAGCTGAGAGGCTCGCGGTGCATCCTGAGAACGCCGGCAACTGGGTGCTCGAAGGAAATCCAGAAAAGATCATGGGAGAGTTGGATCGGTCGCTGACCGCACGGTACACCACGAGCCTCAACCTGCATCTGCCTATGGAACCGATGAATGCGACCGCGGAGATAATAGACGGAATCTGTCATGTGTGGACAGGATGCCAGAATCAGACGACTGCTGTAGCCCATGCAGCCCTGGCTCTGAATGTAGATCCGTCGAACGTGATCATTCACCAGCGTTATGCGGGAGGAGGGTTTGGCCGTAGGCTCGATGTCGACTACGTGGTTGTGGCCGCCTTGACAGCGAAGGCTTTAGCCAAACCTGTCAAGATCATATACAGTCGTGAGCAGGACATGCAGTTTGATATGCCCCGGTCTCCTTCTTTGCAGATCATGCGCGGTGCTCTTGATGAGAACGGTCGTCTTCAGGCGGTGATCCATGATGTGGTTGCAGGTTCGCCCACCTTGCGTCTACTGCCGGCATTTCTCGCGCCGGCTGCCGATGGGAAGGGGAAGGTTGATAGCTTCGCGGCGAGTGGCGCTGACTTTTGGTACAGTGTACCGCACCACTACGTCCGAGCGATCAGGCACGATTTGGCGCAACAGGTTATCCCTCCGGGCTATCTTCGTTCTGTCGGCCCTGGATTCACCGTTTTTGCGGTGGAGAGCTTTATGGACGAGATGGCGGATCTTGCCGGAGAAGATCCGGTAGATTTCAGGCTCAAGATGCTGGATGGAAAAGGGAAACAGGCAGGCGGCCCACCAAATGCGACAGGAGGAGCGTCCAGACTTGCTCGTGTGCTGAAGGATGCCGTCGATCGTTCCGGTTATGGAAAGACACCGTTACCAACAAACACTGCCATGGGAATCGCGTGCAGCTTTGGCCAGGAACGGAACATGCCCACATGGATCGCTTGCGTCGCCGAAGTGACGGTCGATCCGGCGAGCGGCGCGTATCAGGTCAATAAACTCACCCTGGCCGCCGATGTGGGAACCGTTGTTAATCCTGATGGCACCGTTGCCCAGATGCAGGGCGCTCTTCTCTGGGGATTGAGCCTGGCTACCAAAGAATCAGGTTCCGTCTCTCAAGGCGCTATTGTGCAGAAGGATATCAATGGATATAACCCTCTGCGTATGAAGGATGTGCCGCAGATTGAAGTGCATCTCATTGACAGCGTCTATTATCCAGTAGGATCCGGCGAGCCAGCCACGTCAATAGTAGCCCCTGCTGTTGCCAATGCGATTGCCAAAGCCGTGGGAGCTCGGGTGAGAGATCTGCCGATCACGCCCCAGCGAATCAAACTGGCGTTAGGTTGAGTTACTGTCAGCTTACGCCGTCACCTTCGGTGGCGAGGCCGCAATCTGGACCATGACGATAAGCGTCACCGGTGGATTGAGATAGAGGCCAACGACATCTGCATAATAAATCACAGTGCCCTTGGGGGAAGGCTGGAAGACAGCGACAAGGGCTCGTCTTGCGAAAAATCAGCCCCGGCGCTATGCTCCTTTCGGGCGCAGGAGGGGAAATCAATGTCAGAAAATCCTTTGAATACAATGCTTCAACTTGATCCAGTCATGATGGAAACCATAGAATCGACGAATGACCTTGTCTATGCGGATGGCGCTCTGCCGGCAAAGATAAAGTTGCTTATGGCCATGGCTTTCGATGCAGCCAAAGGCACGGCTCCGGGCGTCCGCAATCTTGCTCAAGCCGCCATGAAGGCAGGAGCCACAAAGGAGGAGGTTGCGGAATCCATCCGCGTCGCCTACCAGTTGAATGGAATCGGGACTGTTTACACGGCATCTGAAGGTCTCAAGGGCCTATTCTGAAAATGCCTCTTTTGCTCGCTGGACACTGCAGGGCTTGTTTTCGCGCTATGTATGCGCTGACTTGTCGCCGGATCAGCAGGCGTGCATGAGGTAAATGGAATCGGAGAACAAATGCCAAAATACAGGATTTCACAGCTCAAGCTTCCGCTCGATTATCCGCAAAGCGCGCTGGAAAGAAAAATATGCACGATTCTCGGCACAAAACCTGACAACATAGCCTCGTGGAAAATCGTGAAGAAATCTTTCGATGCGCGCAAGAATTATGACATAAAAATCATCTATTCAATCGTGATCGAACTGAGGGAGGCCATTAAAGGGCGCAAGGAAGGAGAGGGCTGGGTTCCAGTGGTCGATGACGAGCCCTATGTTTTTTCCGCTCCGCCTGCCCTACTTTCGGATTCCGGCTCATGTGAGAATCTTTCCAGATCGAAGGAGTCACGGCCTGTAATTGTCGGCGCGGGGCCCGCTGGACTTTTTTGTGCCCTTCTTCTGGCTGAAAATGGTTTTTCTCCGCTCGTTCTCGAGCGAGGCCAGGACGCAGAAAGCCGCCTTGGCACTGTGCAGAATTTCTGGAATACCGGCGAACTTCTTCCCGACTCCAACATTCAATTCGGCGAAGGTGGGGCGGGGACCTTTTCCGACGGAAAGCTCAACACGACCGTTGGGGACAAGTACCATCTCAACGCGAAAATAATCCAGGAATTCATCGAGGCCGGAGCTCCACCGGGAGTTGCCTATGAGAACAAGCCTCACATTGGGACAGATTACCTGGTTCGGGTTGTGCAGAATATCAGGAAAAAAATAGAAAGCCTGGGCGGCAGCGTACGTTTCAACGCCAAGGTCACCGCGTTCGAAATCGAAAAGGATAGAGTCAGGGCAATTTTTGTAAATGACTCTGAAAGGATCGAAGCATCATCCGTGGTCCTCGCCATAGGCCACAGCGCGCGCGATACCTTCGAGGCGCTTTCGCGAAGCCCGGTTTCCATGGAGCAAAAGCCATTCGCCATTGGAGTGCGTATCGAGCACCCGCAGGAGATGATTCAGCGTAACCAGTTCGGTGAATTCTGGAAGCACCCTGCCTTGCCTGCGGCCGACTACAAACTGACCTATCAATCATCAAGTGGGCGCGGCGTATACAGCTTCTGCATGTGCCCAGGGGGATTTGTGGTGAATTCAAGCAGCGAACCCGGCATGGTAGCCTGTAACGGCATGAGCAATTTCGCACGCGATGGAAGGAACGCAAATTCAGCCATCGTCGTCTCGGTACGCACGCTGGATTTTGGGAGCCAGGACATTCTGGCCGGCGTTGAGTTCCAGCGCCGGTGGGAACGCGCGGCTTATGT
>JAJFUL010000305.1 GCA_021372425.1 Spirochaetaceae bacterium | reverse complement strand
TAGTCTGAAGAATTGCCCGGGCGACATAGCGCTGGTTTTGCGCAAGCTGAAAAATGCGGGATTGAGCGGACTCCGCAACGCCATTCGAGACATTCAGCCTCCGGGCACAGGGAATGTTATAAAAAAAGATACATTCTGAATTACCTGTTTCTTTCAGCAGCTGCTCGTCGACAGAGTATTCTCCCGCCATGAGGCTCGGATTCCATGGCGAGGAGACCAGAGCATCAGCACCGTGGACACCGGCGATGGGCTCTGCCGTTATCGCAAGCGCTGCGCCGGATTCCTTGGCAATCGAGTCGGCAATCTGCTTTAGTGCTGGATCTGGCCATCGGTCGCGGGGAGAGACAAGCGTATAGTCAGAACCCATTTTTGCGCAGAGTATCATGAGGGAGTTGGCCAGGGCGGCCTTCCCGTCTCCGACAAAGACGAGCCTCTTTCCCTTGGCCTCTCTCAGGATTTCTTCCATGGTGAAATAAAGATTCAAGGCCTGCACTGGCACAAATTCGTCAGACTGGAGATTGCAGACCGGGTAGCCTGCCGCAAACTTGGCAAGCATTTCCATGCTCGCATGAGACAGCCCCTGGGCAAGCAGCACATCGCAGGTATATCCCAGGCCCCGGGCAGTATCCTCCCAGGAAACGCCGGCGTTGTTAATCTCGGCATCATTCTGCAGTGACAGGATTGTTCCGCCTTCGTCAACGAATTCTTTTTCGAACGCCAGCTGGTAGAAAATGAAGTCACACTTGCCAAGAACGACCATCGTTTTCCCACGGAATTGCTGTTTCTTCGACCTTTTCCTGCAATCCGACTTCGCTTTTCTGCATGATTCGAGAAAAACCTCTATCTCTGAGGGGGAATAGTTGATCCATGTCAGGAGAGAGCGGCCTTTCAGCAGTGTAGGGTTCATCGCATATCCTTTTCCCGGGAAATATCAGGGAATCCTATAGCAAAGCATGCTTTCCCGTCAAGTTTGAAGGGGCTCCGCCGCCAGTCTCCCGATCGATCGAGGAAAGTATGCGGCGCGTCTTCGAAGGGGTTGCTCCGGTCGAAAAGCCACTCTTCCAGAACAGAACGGCACATCTATACCGAAGCGGCTTCGGCATGGGATACTACCAGCATCTTCAAAGCAGCTCGAACCAGGCTATCGGGGGGAAGCGACACATGCAGACTGAAGCGAAAGATGCAGACCTTGCAGCCCTGCTCCTCAAAATCAACGAATGTCTCGTGCCCCTGTGGCCGGATGCAAAACCTCTCTTGCATTATGGAACCTGCTTCGAGCTCCTGTGCTCAGTCATCCTGAGTGCCCAATGTACGGATGAGCAGGTCAACGCAGTTACACCCTTCCTTTTCAAAAAGTACCCTTCCGCAGAGGAAATGGCACAGGCGAAAGTCGAAGATGTAGAAAATATCATACACTCTGTTGGTTTTTTTCATACAAAGTCCAAGAATCTAGTCGCTACAGCGCAAAAAATCAGCCTTACGTATGGAGGATCTGTACCCTCCACCATGGGAGAATTGCTTAGCCTGCCAGGAGTGGGTAGGAAAACCGCCAACCTTGTATTGTCGGCTTGTTTCGGGACCCCGGGCATTATCGTCGATACCCACGTGATGAGGGTGGCCTGCAGGCTTGGCATCAGCAGGAAAAAGGACCCCGCCCTCATCGAAGCGCTTATAAGGCAGAACCTTGAGCCCGACAAATACACCGCATTTTCCCACGCGTTGAACCGGCACGGCAAATATGTCTGTACGGCGAGAAAACCAGCCTGTCGCCTTGATGGCGGCTCCTGTCCGCTCGAAGAATTCTGCCCGCAGCTGGGACTTGACAGCCGATCCTGAATCAGGAACCTGCGCCATCTGCGTTCTCTTAAGTATGGAGCGTACCAATGATCCAATTAAAGACACGGATGCCTTCGAGGATACTGTTGCGGCAATCGCCTGTCAGCGTTTCGGCATCGACTATCTTTTCCCTTTGCAGCGAATGGCCATCGCCAATGTCCTTGACGCCGAAGAGAGCCCGGACCCGATCAGACAAATGGTCCTTTTCCCCACAGGATTCGGCAAAAGCATCTGCTTCCAGTTACCCGCCCTTCTCTCCTCGGGGCTGACCATCGTCGTCTACCCTCTCCTCGCCCTCATGTCGGACCAGCAAGCGAGCCTGGAAAGGCGCCACATTCCCAGCGTCCTCATACGCGGAGGTATGTCCGAAGAGGAATGGTTGGCAAAAACCGAACTCATCGAGACAAAGGCGGCGAGAATTGTCGTGACCAATCCCGAAAGCCTCGCTGTTCCGCGCGTGCAGAGGCTCCTCTCCCAATGCAAGGTATTCCATCTCGCCATCGACGAGGCGCATTGTGTCAGCGAATGGGGGGAGACCTTCAGGCCCGCCTACCTCAAGCTGAAGGAGTCGATCGACCTTTTTCAGCCGAAGGTACTGAGTGCCTATACGGCCACCGCGAGCCCTATCGTAGAAAAGGCGATCGCCAGGCATCTCTTCGGCGAAGAGCCCTATCGGATCGTTCGAACTGACATTGACAAGCCAAATATCTTCTATGCCATCGAGCCCACGCTCGAGCCGCACCATACCCTTCTCAGGCTCGTGAATGAAAAGCCGAAGCCGCTCATCGTCTTCGACCAATCGCGCGAAGAGGTCCGCCTCCTCTGCGAGCTTCTGCATCGGAGGACAAAGCTGGATGTCAGGTTCTACCATGCCGGACTATTGCGATCCGAGAAAGAAACCATCGAGAAATGGTTCATGGAAAGCAATAATGGTATCCTCGTCTCGACCTGTGCGTACGGCCTTGGCGTAGACAAGCGAAACATAAGGACGGTCATCCATTACCGGGAACCGCCATCGATAGAAGCCTATATTCAGGAATCGGGAAGAGGCGGCAGGGATGGGAAGATGGCTCAGGCAATCCTCATCCACCAGACAAAGAGCAGATCGGAACTGCAGGGACATTCGGGGCTGCAAAGATATGGCGAAGCCAGCAGCAGTGTCGGCAGTGCGACAAAAATCACGGCAACGGACAACGTCCCGATCGCAGACAGCGAGGAGACGCGCCAAACCATGCGGGCTCAACGCCAGCGTGCATTCCAGGGCTATGCAGTTTCACAGGGGTGCAGGCGGCGCCATCTCCTCGAACTCATGGGACAGAGTCTGGATTCGCCCTGTTCCGGCTGCGACGTGTGCAGTGGAACAGCCGCTGCATTCCCCGAGGGTTTTCAGGAAATCGCAACCTTTTTCAAACGCAACGGACGACGCTTTTCCTATGGCGACAGCATCAGGCTGCTCACGCAGGCAGAACCTTCTTCATACATGAGAGAGCCGACAACCTGCGCTGGCGCCGGCCTGCTTTCAGACTGGCATATCGAAGATGTCAAGACACTTCTCGATGCTTCGGTTTCCATGGGCATCCTTTCCAGGCAAAGCAAATTCCCTTGGAAAGGAAAGCTGCGGCTTGAAGTGTAGCATTTTTCACCATATGATGTAGCATAAGGAAACAGGTGAATGATGATACAGTACAATCCCCTAGATACATGCAAAAGCTTCAAACATCTCGCCGAATTGCCCAGGGTGGATATAGCCGAAGCTATCAACGTTGACAGGATACAGAAATACTCGATCCGCGGGCGCGAGGGTTTCGATTTCATTTACGCAGCCGCGCCGGTCGATGATGCCATCCTGGAAGCCCTGCAGGCCCTTGCCGATGAGCAGCAACTTGTGGACAAGTATAAGGCGCTTGCATCCGGCGAGACCATGAATACCGGTGAAAGGCGCATGGTCCTACATCACCTGGCACGAGGCGAACTGGCTGGTTCCGTGCTCTGCAACGGCGAGAATCTTCTCAGCTTCTATGAAGACGAAAGGGAAAAGGCAGCAGCTTTTGCCACGGATGTTCACGAAGGGAAGATCCTGGGCTCCACGGGGAAACCCTTCACCACCGCCGTGCAGATAGGGATCGGTGGATCAGACCTGGGGCCGAGGGCTGCCTACATCGCGCTTGAACGCTGGGCCCGAGCAGAGAACCGCCAGAAGATGAAAGCCTGTTTCATCTCCAATGTCGACCCGGATGACGCCGAGAACACACTCCGGAACATCGATCTGGAAACCAGCCTCTTCATTCTCGTATCCAAGAGCGGAACCACGCAGGAAACTCTTGCAAACGAGACCCTCGTCCGCAACCGACTCGAAAGTGCCGGAATCGACTCAAGCAGGCACATGATCGCAGTCACCAGCAAGACAAGCCCGCTCGCGCAGAATCCCAATTACTTGGCAAGCTTCTTTATCGATGATTTCATAGGTGGCCGCTATTCCACATCGAGCGCGGTAGGCGGAGTCGTTCTGTCGCTCGCTTTCGGTCCCGGGACATTCGAGGAATTTCTGGCTGGAGCCCACAGGGCCGACCTTGCGGCCATGGAGCCCCGCGTTGCAAAGAATTCCGCCCTTCTGGATGCAATGATCGGCGTTTATGAACGCAATATCCTCGGATACCAGACCACGGCCATCCTTCCCTACGCAGAACCACTGTCTCGCTTCCCTGCACATCTCCAGCAGCTGGACATGGAATCCAACGGAAAATCCGTCGACCGCTTTGGGATGCCACTTTCCTACAAGACTGGCCCTGTCGTCTTCGGGGAACCAGGGACCAATGGCCAGCATTCCTTCTACCAACTCCTCCACCAGGGGACCGACATCATCCCGCTCCAGTTCATCGGTTTCCTGAAAAACCAGAACTCAGGCGATGCCATGTCGATGGGAACCACTTCGAGGCAGAAGCTCGTGGCCAATCTGCTGGCCCAGATGGTCGCTTTCGCCCGTGGCAAAGCAGACAGCAATCCGAACAAGCGCTTTGCGGGAGGAAGGCCTTCGACCTTGCTCCTTGGCAGCAGGCTTGAGCCAGCCCAACTAGGTAGTCTTTTTTCCCACTATGAAAACAAAGTCATGTTCCAGGGCTTCGCTTGGAACATAAACTCCTTCGATCAGGAAGGAGTTCAGCTTGGCAAGATTCTCGCAGGCAAAGTCCTTTCCATAATGCAAGGCGAAAAAACCGATGACAAGGTACTTGAGGCAATGACCAGCCTTGCCAGTTCCGGGCGACAGGCCTGAAGGGAAAGCGCAAGACAATGAACGGCACGATAGTCTTTACAGGCGGGGGCACAGGAGGACACATCTACCCTGGGCTGGCCGTCATCCAGGCCCTTCGCTCCAGAGGATTTGATGGCCGTATCGTCTGGATCGGCTCGAAGAAAGAGCTTGACCGCAGCATCGTCGAAGCCGAGGGACTGGAATACAGGGCGATACCTTCGGGAAAACTCAGGCGGTCTATCAGCCTGAAGAATCTGACGGACGCGTTTCGGGTCGCTGGCGGCTATTTTGCCGCGCGAAGGCTCCTGAAACAGATCGGTCCCGCACTGGTTTTCTCGAAGGGAGGCTATGTGAGTGTACCTGTCTGCAGGGCAGCGGCCTCCCTCCGGATCCCCTATTTTACTCATGAATCCGACACAAGTCCCGGACTGGCCACGAAGATGAATGCGCGAAAAGCCGAGGCAGTGCTGCTGAGCTGGCCGCAGACGCAGCAGATGCTCCCTGATGCACTGCGGCCCAAATCAATAGTAACAGGCAACCCAGTCCGGCCCAGCATTCTCTCTGGCTCGGCGGAAAAAGGAAGGGCTTTCGTTCAAGCTCCTTTTGGCATGCCGATAGTGTTCTTCACCGGCGGAAGCCAGGGTTCGCAACAGATCAACGACATAGTCAAGGCCATCCTGCCGGCTCTGGCTGATGTGGCATATGTCGTCCACCAGACGGGACGCGGACTTTTCGACCCCGAACAGCAGGCGCAGCGGCCGGGCAGGTACCTGGCCCTGCCCTACATCGATGCTCAAATGAACGATATTTTAGCAGCTTCGACCATCGTGGCGGGGCGGGCTGGGGCCGGCACAATCTGGGAATGCGCTGCCTTGGGCAAGCCGATGGTGCTCATCCCCCTGGCCGGCAGTGGAACGAGAGGAGACCAGGTTGAGAACGCATTGATGGCTGAAAAGGCCGGAGCTGCGCGCTGTCTCTGTGATCAGGAAGCGGAACCGGCAAACGTGCTCGGGGCCCTGCTCGCCTATCTTCAGGATCAAGCGCTCCTCGAAAGAGCGCGGGTCGCAGCGTTTTCGCTTTCGGGGATCAGAACAAGCGACGGGGCCCTGACAAGTTCAGCTTCCTACATCGCAGATCTGCTGATGGACAGGATTTCCGCGTCCTCAGGCAGTGCTGCAGGTGCGGACAGGCATACAGACAATACGGGAGGGAATTCCCATGAGCATCCTTGACTGGATTTTTACGGGATTTGTTATTCTCCTCGCTGTGCGCTGTTTTGCAAAAGGCTTTGTGCAGGAAGTCCTTTCCGTGGCTTCCTGGGCAGGAGGGCTTTTCAGCGCCCTGCTGTTTTCGAATGCATTCTCCGAATTCGCCGCCCGGACTCTTGGAACAGGCTTGCTTTCCCCGACAGTCCAGTACGTCATTTCTTTCATGGTATGCTTCATCCTTGGCTTCCTCATCATGAAGCTGATCGAGAAGCTTATTCGGGAGGGCCTGGAAGCCGCACATCTTGAAGTCTTCAACAAAATACTCGGCCTCGTCCTTGGCCTTGCGGAAGGTCTGGCGATCGTTGCCCTCATTCTGATAATCATGGAAATCCAGCCTTTCTTCAACGCCGACGGGATTCTCGCCAGCTCGATGTATGCAAAAACGATTCTGCCACTGCTGGGCCCCACAATAAACAATACGATCAAGCCAGCGCTGGATGGGTCCAAGCCGCTCAAGATCGCGCCTCCAGCGGTTACCCCTCTTCTGCCTTCTCCGGGGAAGAAATAGGATGTTCGAGAATCTTCTTGCCCAGGATGAGGCAAAAACCGCTCTGACCCGTGATCTGGAGAGCCACAAGGTCCCTCCCGTGCTCCTTTTTGCGGGCCCTCCGGCTTCGGGCAAGATGACTGCAGCCATGGAAACAGCCAGGGTATTATCGTGCCGACAGACAGGAACCTGGAATTGCAGCTGTCCCGATTGCGCCCATCACCGTTCCCTGCTTCATGCCGACCTTCTCCTTTTCGGCAAGCGGACCTATCCAGAGGAAATCCTTGCCGCCAGGGACCTGGTCCTCCGCAGTCCGGGAAAATCGTCGGCATACTTCTTCATCCGCTCGGTGCGCAAGCTTCTGGCCCGCTTCAATCCAGTCCTATGGGAGGGTGAAGAAGCGAAACTGGCCAAGGCCGTCCCCCTGCTCCAGGCAATTGAAGAGGAATTGGGCCTTCTGGAGCCTGAATCGCTACCTGGAAGAGAGCTGCAAGAAAGCACGACAAAAGCTGTGGAAGCCCTGTATTCCGACTGCTCGTCGCTCGAGGCTTACCTGCCCGAATTTCCGTCCGTCTCAATGATCCGGAACATGGAAACATGGGCCCAGTTGGCTCCCGTCGGCAAACGGAAAACCGTCATCATCGAGAACGCGGACAGGATGCAGGATTCAGCCCGGAATGCCATGCTGAAAATACTCGAGGAGCCTCCCGACACCGTCAGATTCATCCTCCTGACCTCCCGACGCGCTTCCATGATATCCACTATCGTCTCCAGATCGAGAGTCTATGCCTTCCGCCCGCGGGATGCGGCAGCCACGAAGTTGATCATAAAGCGCGTCTTCAAGAGCGATGAGAGTGCAGTCACGCTCCAGGACTATTTTGACGGGAAGAAACCCTTCCCTGGTTCCCAGGCGAGGGACTATGCAGAACTGATGACAGGCTTGTTACTCTCGTCGCAGGGCCGCGATGAAAGCCGCATCCATAGCGCCAGAGTGCTGGATATGATCCGCAGGGCCCGGGATTCCGGCCTGTCCATGCCGGAGCTGCTCGAAAAACTGGCAGCTCAGACGGGCAATTTCGGAGCCAAGAACAAGAGCTTTTCTGGCTCGTTCATCCAGTTCCTGAAAGCCCTGCTCTCAACATTTTCAGAGCTGCTGGCCGCTTCAGCGGAAGATCCCTGGCTGTTTTCCGTCGCCGACCGATGGTCCGGGCTTGCCAGGGAAACGGCGACGCAGTCCATAACCTTTAACCGGAGCCCCGAGATGCTTCTCAAGGTGCTCGTGGATTCCTGCGGAGAATATTGATGAAGAGTTCCTTCTACGAAAAAGCCATATCCCGCGCCGACAAGCTCACCAATGTGCAGCTCCGGGATATCGCGAACAACCTCATGCTGGACAAAGAAAGACTCGAGGCTGCGCTCCAGTCCATGTTCGACGGAATAGTTGTCTGTAATCTTGAGAATGTGCCTGTATTCATAAACAGGTCCGCCGAGCGGATCCTGAAGATCCCTTCCGGCTGGGAGGGAGGTCCCTTTTGGATGGCCATTTCCGATGAGGACTTGAAGGATTTCTTCTGCTGGGCGCTCACGTCGGAGGAGACCATTCTTGGCAAGGAATTCGCCCTGGAAGGCTCCGGTGGCACGCGCATCATTTCGGTGAGTCTCTCCGCACTGCTCTCGGGCGATAGGATTTCAGGTACCATCATACATATCGAAGACATCACGGAGAAGCGCAAGAAAGAGTCGCAGTTGCGAAGGGCGGAAAGCCTGGCAGCCCTCACGACGCTCGCTGCGGGGGTCGCGCATGAAATCAACAATCCCCTGGGTTCGATTTCAATCCATATCCAGCTAATAGAGAAATTGCTGACAGCCAAGGATCCCCCCGATATCCCTGCCATAAGCAAGCATCTCGATGTCGTCAAAGACGAAATCGAGCGCCTAAAGCAGATCGTCGTCGATTTCCTGTTCGCCGTGCGGCCGATGGATATCCAACTGCTCACCGAGAATCCCGGCGCCATCGTCAGGGAAGTGGTGGAACTCGTCAAGTACGAAGCGGAAAAGAACAAAGTCGCCGTCAAAGTCTCCATAGACAAGAATATTCCTGATCTGCTTCTGGACAAGCGCCAGATCAAACAGGCGGTCTTGAACCTGGCCCAAAACGCCATAGCGGCCATGCCGAAGGGCGGAAAACTCGGTTTCGCGGTGAGCTGTGCAAACGAAGAAGTCAAGATTGCCATCTCGGACACAGGTACGGGAATTCCGGAAAGCCAGCTTTCAAAAATATTCGAGCCTTATTTTACGACTAAGAAAAACGGGACAGGTCTCGGCCTAACAATCACCTTCAAAATCATCAAGGAGCATTCCGGCGAGATTACGGTCGACTCGAAAGAAGGCAAAGGTTCAACCTTCACCATTCACCTTCCCGTTCCCCAGAAAGAGAAGAAAGCCCTTCCAATACTGGAAGGTTCCGCTGCCATCGCGGGATCGCACAAGGAGGCATAGATGCAGTTCAGCCTGCTGATCGTCGATGATGAAAAGAACATCCGTGATGGACTGGCCGAAGCTTTCCAGATGGAAGGTTACAAGGCGCTGACTGCCGAGGATGGCCAGATGGCGATGAAAATGCTCGAGGAGAACTATATCGACCTGGTCATCACGGACCTGAAGATGCCACGGATCTCTGGCATGGAACTCCTACAGTACGTGAAGCAGAACTGGCCGAACGTCCCAGTCATCATCATAACGGCTCACGGGGACATCGCCGACGCGGTCAAGGCGATGCAGCAGGGCGCGCTGGAATTCATCACCAAGCCCCTCAATCTCGAGCACCTGCTCAAACTGACAAAAAACGCCCTCGACATGAGGGAGCTTTCGATTAAGAACGAGGAGCTCCGCGAGGAAGTCGAGGCACAACAGCGCATCAGCTCACTCATTGGCAAGAGTCCGGCCATGAGGAAAGTCTTCGACATGATCCGCAAAGTGGCGCCGACCAAGGCGAGCGTTCTCATCACGGGGGATTCGGGGGCCGGCAAGGAACTCGTGGCTGATGCCATTCACAACCTTTCGCCGCGCAGGGACAAGCCATTCGTCAAGGTCCATTGCGCCGCGCTCGCCGAAAGCCTCCTCGAAAGTGAGCTCTTCGGCCATGAAAAGGGAGCATTCACGGGAGCGCAGGCCCGCCAGCGGGGGCGCTTCGAGTTGGCCGACACCGGGAGCCTCTTCCTCGACGAAATCGGCGAGATCAACCAGAATGTGCAAATAAAGATACTTCGCGTCCTTCAGGAGAAAAAATTCGAGCGCGTCGGTGGGGAAGCGACCATTGAAGTCGAT
>JAJFUL010000283.1 GCA_021372425.1 Spirochaetaceae bacterium | reverse complement strand
GCATACAGATTGAGACGAATGCGGCTGAGATCATGCAGAGATTTCACCAGCTGCCTGGTGCTGTTCAGTCCGGGGTTCTGAAGGGGTTGAAACGCTCTTTAATCGATCTTGAAGGGCAGATCAAAAGGCGGTCTGGCGTGAACTTCAACCGGGGTGCCTCGGGCCTCGCCGGCCGGATCGCCAGCTATGCCAAGCCGGCCTCGCCATTTGGCGTAGATGCGGCGATCGGGTTCCGCAAGACAAAGGCATTCCCCTACGAACTTGCGCAGGAATTCGGGGCTAAGGCGAGCCCTGGGAAGGCTATGGCGATTCCGATCTCTTCTGAAGCGAAGGCGCTGTCATATGCCGGTCGGGGTCCGAGAGATTTCCCAGGCGGCTTGACGTTAATTAAAGGCTCGAAGAATGCGGTGCTGATCAAGGATACGAAGCTTGTCGGCGGAAAGATGTCCGGCGGCGAAGTGCAGTATGTCCTGGTGAAGAGCATTCCGGCCCGACTGTACTTCCGCCGGAACGTCATAGCGGCGATCCCGGAGATCTCCCGCGACATCGTTGAAGCCGAGAAGGAATCCTGGAGGAACCTGTGAATAACGACATCGTCACTGTGAGAACGAGGACACAGATCAAGCAGAACGTCGGTGAATTGCTTGATGCGAAATTCTCCCTGGCCAAGGGATCTGACGGGCAGTGGTTCCGCCAGATCAAGGTGGGTCCGTGGACGCCTGGCAATAAGGTGCGGCCGGCGGCGACGGTGGTGGATTTCGGCGGATCCAAGGACGACAAGAACGACAGCGACACCACGAAGGGCCGAACGCTTAAGCTTCATGTCGTCCTGGATCTGGTGGACCAGTTCGACCGGGAGAATAAGGCGGCCGACTGGAGTGATCGCGTGGAACAGATAGCGCTGGCCATCCAGAATTACCGGGCTGGGGCTGGAGTGACGCGGATGGATTATGTGAACGACGATCCGTTCGAGGTGCTCCTTGTCGGTGGAGCGAGCGAGCAGATTTGGGTGATTGAGTTTGAGGCTGATTATTTTGTGGAAGTGCCGGCATTCATCTGAGGGTAGGAAATCTCAGGGGGATCCGGATAACAAGAAAGAGAGGAACAAATGCCGAAGTATAGAGGTGGGAAAATAACGAGTCCGGCGCAGGCCAACCTGGTGGAAATCAAGTGGAACGAAAGCGACAAGTTTGATCGTCGCGCAGCGGACGACGCGATGAAGGGTGATCCCGTCAAACTGAAGAAGGAAGGTTCGGGGAGTTTCACGCTCTGCAGCGGAAGCTATTCGAAGCTCTATAACCATACGATGATCGTTCAGGTTCCGGATGTGTCGGTTTCGAACGGAGTCGAGACGATTACGACCAGGACGTTTACCTTCGACAAGGTGACGACGAACACCGGAGTCTCCGCCAACAATGACGGCGGTGAAAGTTCCAGGGATGTCTCGTTTGATTTCGGCGAAGTCGTCGAGAGCTAAACGGCAGGAAGCGTAATCGGGAAAGTGATTGAGAAAGAACGAATACAGAAAGGGAAGAAGATGGCAAAGATGTTCAAGTGTGATGTGACGGGAAAGACGTGCGAAGGCGAAGCCAAGCATGTCATCGAAGCCGAACTGACAGAAGACGTGCGCTGCAAGCTTCGTCTGTTCAAGAAGGTCTCGAAAACTCAAGCCGTGGAAATGGATATTTCTCCGGAAGCTGAGGAGAAGGTTATTGTCGCGCTCAAGGCGATTTTCAACGGCAAGAAATAGCAACACGACAACAGGAGGAAGCTGATGTTTGGAATACCATTCACGATCGTGCGCGAGGGAGACGTCGGTGGAGTCATCGAGACGATCTATCTGCGCACGTACCGACGCGGCCGGATTGGTAAGCAGATGAGGAATCACCTGCAGGCCTATCATGCGGCCGCACAAGGCCAGGCGAAAGCGGCCGGCCGTATACCGGTGAATATGGTGCAGGCCTCCCGGGTGGCCCAGGAAGCGGACAGTCTCGCTGCCCTGGAGAAGCTCGCGGCGGAACAGGAATCGATCATTACGGAAAGCAACAAGCACGGCCAGGCCATGCTCGATGCGGCCGAGGCGATCGCTGAACTCTCCCTGCAGGAGAATTACGCAGATCGAACCGACGAGATTATGAACAAGCTCACCGACCGTGAGCTCCATGCGATTGTCGGAACGATTGAAATGGGAGAGATGCCGAAGGATTTTTTTCAGTTCGTCGAAGCCCGGAAGAAAGCGAGTACTACTGGGCACTCTGGCGATATGCCGGTGCAATCCTCCTCAGCGCCGGTTACTCCAGAAGCGACATCGAAGACGGAAGAATAGGACTCGAGGATGCAATGTTGCTCATGGACGGCAACAAGTTGACGGCGGAACTGAACTACGCGGTGGATAGGTTGAGACGGGCGAATCGGATGCGGGAAGGAATGTAGTCATGGCTGATAAAGAAATGACACTGATGATGCAGATCAAGGCGCGAGCCGATCAGTTTCATACTGAATTCGCCAAGGCTGAAAAGACGTTCAAGGACCTTCAGGATCGCGCCGCGTTTTTTGGGAAAACATCGAGCACGGCTTTCGGCCTGGTGGGCAAAGGCGTCTCGCTTTTTGTATCGCCGATGAAGATGGCGCTGCAGGCCGGTACCGCCCTGGCCGGCAGTCTGCTGGCGGTTGGAACGGCGTCGATCTATGCGGCCGCCGAGGATGAGAGACTGATCGGTCGGCTGAAGGCGGTGTATGGTTCGGCCGAGAAAGCGGAACAGGTGTTTGGTGCGCTCGAGATCCAGAGCGTCAAGAGCGGGAAATCCACCGAGGACATGGCAGATGCGCTGATCATTCTGCAGCAGTACGGCCTGTCGAGCAGCAAGAGTCTTTTTGCCATTACCAATGCCGCCAAAGTTGCAGGAACGAGCGTTGAAGAAATGTCGATGAGCGTGGCCGCCCTGCAGACGCGCGGACTCAAAAAGTTCGGAATCGAACTTGATGACAAGGGCGGCCAGTACACAATCAAGGCCCGCGACGCCAGCGGGAAAATGCGCGAAGTGATCGTCAAGGATGCCGAGGCAGCCAGGAAGAAGCTGATCGACATCTTCGCTTTCAAGTTCGGGACCAACATGCAGGCGTCGGGATTTCTGGGAATGCTCAGCGGGTTGAAGAATGGACTCGGCGTAATGGCGGGATCGTTCGGCGATTCGATGAAGGACTCGATGAAGCCGCTGTTGGAATATTTGCAAAAGGGTATGGTCGATCTTCTTGAGTCTGGAAAAATTGAGGATCTCGGGAAGAAGGCTGCGGAGTGGTTGACAGGTGCTGTCGACAATCTTTTAGCTGCGATGGATACACTTCCAAAGGTTTGGCAGAATCTGAAAAATATATGGGAAAAGGGAGGAGAAAGTATCAAGAACGTTCTTCTCGGTGCATTCACTCTAGGGGCTGGAATATTTTCCGACATATTCGTAGGAGTTCTCGCGGCTTCCGCCGCAATATGGGCTGGCATCGGAGAAATTCTAGCTTCTGTTTTCATGAAGGAAATACTCCTTCTTCCTGGCATGGAGAATTTAAGGCAGCGAAAAATAGGTGAAG
>JAJFUL010000279.1 GCA_021372425.1 Spirochaetaceae bacterium | reverse complement strand
TCATACATTGTTACTAGATCCGAACCGACGCGCTTGCCAAGGTATTCGACAGCCTTCGCCCTTCCCTTGAAGAACATGTCGGTCTCGACGCCGTGGCCAAAGGCCTCGTGCGCGAGCGTGCCCGCCATGTCGGGGTCGAGGATAACATCATACTCGCCGGGCTCCATCTTCTCGGCATTGAGGATGTCGGTTAGTTCCTGGACGAGTTCAGGCATCTGCACTTCCAGTTCCGCCAGCAGTTCGAGGCCTTTGCGTCCCGATGCAACCCGGTAGGACTTCTTCGAAGTGCCAGCCTTGCGCGCCACACCAAAAAGATAGGCCTGTGACCAGGCGAAACTCTGGAAAAGCCGGCGATGGGGCGAGATGAAGATGCGCGATACATCGACATATTCGTAGCGGGACTGGGCCATGACGACGACTTTGCCATCAGTCAACTTCGTCCTGAGATCGTTCAGCTTGGAAAGGACCATCTCGGGGTCCTCCTCAAAAGGATCTTCCTGAATCGCGCCATGGAATTCCTCGACGAGCGGCTCATCCGGGATGGTTGGGTAGGTGATAGCTCCGCCTTCTCGGAAAAGCGCCTCGAGTCTGGCAGCGACCTCGCGGGCACAGTCCGCAGAGCTGGCCCCGGGAAGCATCGAGCAGGCGTATTCTGCCACCTTGCCCTGCTTCTGTGCGCGGAACACGAAGCCGCGCTGAACCCATATGGGCTCGTAAGTCTTGGTCTCGCCGGGTGTTGCGGCAAAAGAGATACCTCTGTCGTCAGTTCCCAGGACGCTGATGTAGTCGAATGCGGGTTCGAGCAGGCGGATGGTGCCGACAAGTTTTTCCTTCAGTTCAACAAGAAAAGCGCTGTGCGGTCTTTCAATCATGATGACTCCCTTTTTTACATTAAAGCATGAACTCCGATTTTGAGCAATTTTCATCGGAAATAAATATGGGCCTAACATTCACAAAGTATTCTCAAGCCATCCTCAAGAAAAAGGAGAATGTCATGGAAAGAAAAGCCAAGAACGGTATTGTCCTTGCGTTGCTCATCCTCTTTGCAGGAACGCAAGTCTTTGCCCAGAACGTGATAATGCTCATTCCCGACGGCATGAGTGTCGCAGGGACTACGCTGGCCAGATTCTACAAGGGGAAACCACTGGCGCTGGACGCTATCGCCTGCGGCCTGGTGAGCACCTGGAGTTCCGATGGGACAATCGCCGACTCAGCCCCTGCGGGTTCAGCCTATGCCACTGGATGGGCTTCGCAGACCGGCAATATCGCCAGCATCGGAAAAGCTTACACGCTGCCTGGCGTCGTCATTCCGGAAAGCGACGAACTGCGGCCCGTAGCCACGATACTGGAAGCCGCACGCTTGAGCGGCCGCTCCACAGGCATCATCTCCACCAGCGAATTCATGCACGCAACACCAGCTGACTTCAGTGCACACGATCCAGTCCGCTCTAATTACGATAACCTTGCTGAGCAGATCGTCTACAATGGCATCGATGTTATCCTTGGAGGAGGAACCCCCTACTTGAACGCCTCCAGCCGGAAAGATAAGGAAGACCTGAAGGCTATCATCCAGGGGAAGGGCTACACCTTCGTCGACAACACTGCAGCAATGAAATCCGCCTCCGGCGGGAAGCTCTTCGGTGTCTTCGGCAGGGACAAGGCTGCCACCGCCATGTCCTATGACCTGGACCGCGACCCGGCCGTCGAACCTTCACTCGCCGAGATGACGGCCAAGGCCATCGATGTCCTCTCCTCCAACAAGAAGGGCTTTTTTCTCATGGTCGAAGGCTCGAAGGTGGACTGGGCCGCCCACGCCAACGATCCTGTCGCCTTTGTCACCGACATCATCGCCTTCGACGATGCGGTGAAAGTGGCCCTCGATTTCGCTAAGCAGGATGGCAACACCGTCATCGTCGCCGTCACCGACCACGGGAATTCCGGCATCTCCATCGGGGATCGTTCGATCAGCTCGGGATACGACAAGACCTCCTGGACGGCCTTCATCGATCCGCTGAAACAGGCCAAGGTCACCGGCGAAGGTCTGGAGACAAAGCTTCCCGCCGACAGGGTGGTCGATGGTAAATTCGACAGCGCCAAGGCGCCAGCAATCCGGGCTGCGGTCGCCCAGTATCTGGGCATCACCGACCTGACCGATGCGGAAGTCGAGGCGATCGGCAAGACGAAAGTCGGTTCAATGAACTATACCGTGGGGCCAATGATCGGCACCAGGGCGAAAATTGGATATACGACAGGCGGCCATACAGGCGAAGATGTGGTGCTTTACTGCTACGATCCTTTCGGAACAAGGATAACCGGTCTGGTAAAGAATACCGATATCGCCTTATATATGGCCAAAACGATGAATGTCGATCTGGCGGAAACAACCTCGCGGCTATTTCAGGACGCAGCTTCGATGTTCGCCAAGAAGGGCGCTTCTGTCTCCGTGAACAAGACAGACCCCGAAAATCCAGTTCTCGTCGTTACGAAGGGCGATCAGACGCTTCGGGTACCCCGCAACAAGAGCTTCGCCTATTTCGATGACAAGGTTGTCGCCTCGGACGGTGTTGCGGTGTACAACGGTACCAAGTGGTACATAGCCGAGAATTTAATTGAAATGATCAAATAAGGCGGAACCGTCGAGGCGCACATTGGAACCGGCCACCCGGGGATACAGCCCTGGGTGGTTTTTTTGGGGTACCGATGACATGCCTGCCCGGGAAGAAGGCCGTTGGCCTTGGTTGGGGCCAGCTCCGGCGATCCAGAATCTTGCGCTATGCTTTATATGCCTGGTCGGGATCGTTAGGGGCTTCGGGCCTCGTCATAAAGATCAAGCCTTTTCGCATCAATGGTCGTAAATAACTTTGCCGTACCGTCTCTGGGTTTCTGCCAAAGAGAACGGAAAGCTCTTCAGCCTTCCATGGACGTAGCTTGCACAAATCCAGTGTTAAAAGGCGAATCTCTTCTGGCTGGTGCCGCTTGCCCAAAGCTCCGACTCGGGCTGCCAATTCCCCGGGCAAGTCGTGAATGAGTGCTATTTTTGCCTGATTGACACTATTGGATGAGCTTGTGGAAGTCAGGTTACTAGATAAGGCCCTGGGGTTACTAGATAAGGCCTTGGGGTTACTAGATAAGGCCTTGGGTCCAGCACCCTCATCATTATTTTTCCCGAACAAAAGGTCTGTCGGCTGGTACCACGTGGCCGATCCATGACCTTTTTGCGTCAATAGCCCGCAATCACGTAGTCGTCTGAGCGCGGCGCTGGATGTCAACGAGTCTACTTTATTCAGATCCCTGTATGTGGAATTATCAATAGCTCCGGCTTCACGGACAATGACAAGTGCCCGTGCGTCCGCTTCCGAAAGGTGCATATCCTTGAACCTGGCAAGCCAGGCAATATCATCAGGCCCAAGAAAGTGGTGGAAGAAAAACCGCGCAATGAATATATCCTGCCCGCGATCCGATTCGAAAAGAGGCGGAGTAAGGCCGGAGGCATGCATCATCTGGCGCATGACCTTGATTCCACTGCCTTTTGTTTCGGCAAATCTTGTTTCATGAAGAACGGCGGCTATCCTTGGATTTCGAGGCGCAGAACCAGGTTCTCCCAAATGTTCCATTGATTTCAACGAGTATCCAGGGTTTCTGATTTCAATGCGATTTGAATAGCGAATGATTTGAACAGGCGACTGGTTCCTATAACTTCGATGCATCAAGGCATTGACCAGTGCTTCTCGAATCACTCTCAAAGGGATGGCCGGAACGTCATTCCTCTGCAGGGCGTCTTCCTTGAGCCCAAAGGCCTTTGGAAGATCATCGAGAATTGT
>JAJFUL010000256.1 GCA_021372425.1 Spirochaetaceae bacterium | reverse complement strand
GCTTAAGCCAGCCGGGTCGCCTGTGCGCGCAAAATAAGCCGAATCGGCAGGGATTTTCCAGAGTGTAAGGCCAGTACTGTCGGTGATCTGTGCAGCGAGGAGCCTGTCGCTTCCCTTGTAGAGGGCAAGGAGCCGGTTTCTGAGCAATTCGTCACCAAGGTCGTTTCCTGTCTGGATCGAAATGAGGGCATTCCGCAGGATTGAATATTCCGCCCCGGCGGAACGTTCGCCAGTCGTTTTTGCACCACCGAGGCGTACGGCAAAGAAAGCCAAACAGAATACGATGACGACGACAGACAGAATCGCCACTATCATGCGCAAAGTTCTTCTCATAATTCCTTCCTGATAATCCCTTCCTGGTCACTTTTGATTATCGGAAGCGACCGTGCCTTCTTGCATGATTTTTTTGGTTTCATGGTGCTTTTTTGGCAAGGAATAGGCTAAAATGAGGGCAACTGAATAAAATCCCACCGAAACAGGGAGGGAAATGCAATGAATTCTCCCACAATGGTCAGGAAACCAGAGCTTCCCAGCGGCTGGTATCCATCGACTTCCGAAGAGATCAGTAAATTCCTGGGGGCCTGCGCCAACCAGTCCGATGGCAGGCTCGAGTCTGCCATCGCCACCATATCGCCTCATGCAGGATGGTATTTTTCGGGAAGGATTTCGGCTGAATCCATCCTTTCACTGGCGAAAGCCGACACGGTCGTCGTGATAGGTGGGCATCTTTCCCACGACAGTCCCATTCTCTACGCCCCGGAACCAGGATTCCAGACTCAGGCAGGCGATGCAGAAGCCGATGAACCCCTGCTCAAGGCTCTCTTTAATGAATTGCGCGATTCGGGTATACCTGCGCCCCAGCCAGATCGATACATAGACAACAGCGTTGAAGTGTTGCTGCCCATGATAGTTTCCCTGCAGCCCAAAGCCCGGATTATCTGGCTTCGCAGCCCTCCATCGTATATGGCCAAGGAACTGGGTGCCGCGTTGGGAAGGGTAGCCACTTCGCTTGACAGGAAAGTCGTCTGCGTTGGTTCGACCGACCTTACGCATTATGGGCCATCCTACGGGTTTGAGCCCGCAGGATATGGTGAAGCGGCCAGGAAATGGGTTCGGGAAGTCAACGACAAGGCCTTTGTCGATGCGCTGCTGGCCATGGATTGTGAGGCAGCCCTTGCCCTTGCGGTGAAGAAGGGTTCGGCCTGTTCGCCAGGCGCGGCGGTGGCTGCGATCGGATTCGCCCTGGAACAGGGAGCGAGTCAATCGCAGCTCAACGGTTATGATACCAGCCTGTCTGTCAGGGATGATGATTCGTTTGTCGGATACGCCTCAGTCTCCTATTTCTGATCGACCATGATCGTCCGCCTTACCGAGGGTGGACAAGACGCATTCCTTGAACTTCCTGCCCCTGTCGAACTCGTGGAGGAACATGCCGAAGGAAGCACATCCGGGCGAGAGGATCACGACGGAACCAGGCTTCGTTATTTCATTGGCCTTCTTCACTGCCGACACAAGGTCTCCATAGGGCCCATGCCAGGAAAGCTGCTGTTCCTTGAGCAGGGGGATGAGCTTGTCAGTTCCTGTGCCCTCGAGCAGGATGATCTGGTCGGCTTTCAGGTAAGCAGCCTTGACCGGCTCGAAATCCAGGTTTTTGTCAGTCCCGCCCGTGATCAGGGTCACTGGCACGTCGAAGCTGTCGAGTGCGGCAGAAACGGCCTGGGGAACCGTCGCTGCGGAATCGTTGTACCACTGGATGCCGTTCGCTTCAGCAAACCACTCCATGCGATGCTCGATGCCGGGGAAGGAACCCATGGCGGAAGATATTTGGACGGGATCCACGCCCATCGCCTGCAGGGCAAGGCCTGCGGCAAGGAGATTCTTCTTCATCGGTGGACCTGGCAGCCTGATGTTCGAGGGCACAATCTCCGCAGGCCAGTCCGAACGCGCGGGCCAGCCCTTGGCGCACCACGCTTCGGAGGATCCAGTTGGATCGACATTGGATAGGCCATGCAGACCGCCGGGGGCTGAGTCGAGCCATCCGCCCGTTTTTCCATGGGCGATTCCCCCATACATAAGGATTTTCGCGTGGCTTTCTGCGGCGAAGCTTCTTCCCCAATCTGAATCGTTGTCGCAGATCGTGAAGTCGTTCGCATCCTGATCAGCGTAGACGAGCCTCTTGTCGGCGACATATTCATCCATGGAATGATAGTAATTCATGTGGTCGGGCATGATGGCGGTAAGGACAGCGACTTTCGGCTTCAGGACGCCAAGCCCCTTCATGTCGGCCAGTTGCCATGATGAAAGCTCCAGCACGACGGGACGTCCGGGGCAGGCTTCGTCCAGAAAGCTGAGGGGCGAGACAGTGATATTTCCGCCGAGCAGGGCCTTGATTCCCGATGCCACGAATCCGTGGTGGATGGCGCTCGCAGTGGTCGACTTGCCCTTGGTTCCTGTGACAGCGACCAATGGCGATGCGGAAAAGCGGAGGAATACCGAGATGTCGGATTCAATGCATCTGGCTGCATCAAGGTAGATGGATGCTTTTCGCACTGCAGGGTTCTTTATGACTATGTCGGCGCCTGAAAAATCCGCGAGCTCATGTCTTCCCAGGACATACCGGATATTCCGGCACCCGAGCGCATCGATAGATGGCTTGAGCGTCGCTTCGTCTCTCAGATCGGTCACGGTGACTGCGGCGCCGCGATCGTAGAAGAACTTTGCGCTTGCCAGCCCGCCGCCATGCAGGCCTAGCCCCATGATAGTCACCTTGAGGCCTTGTATGTCCCCGAGCGAATGCAATGGAGTCGATTTCTTGCCTTTGCTCATGCTTCAACGCCCCCACCTGCGGATAGTATTTTTACCCTACACTCTAGCCCAGAATGCCGGGCTTTGACAGCCGGCTGCCGCCATGGCTGCCCCGGGTCGACGGCATTTTGAGCGGAATTTTCCTTGACAGTCCGGGAGAGTGGCTATAGCCTTTTTCAAATACGACAATCTCCTTCCGACACAAAGGGCCGCAGTGGCTTCATGTGCCGGATCTCAACAGAGGAATGTAATGCCAAGGATTCAAGCTCATCCAGTGCTTGCAGACAGGCAGGCTACGGAAGTCGGCTTCATGTTTAACGGGGAATCTGCCAGAGGATATGAAGGCGAAGCCGTCTCCTCATCCCTCGTGGCGCTCGGAATAAGCCAGTTTTCCCTCCATCACAAGGATTTGGCTCCGCAGGGCCTTTTCTGCGCCAACGGACAGTGCTCCCAATGCACGGTGCTCATCGACGGAATTCCGAGGAAGGCCTGTGTCTCTCCGCTGAAAGCGGGCATGGATATACGGACACTTTCCGGTCTGCCCAGCCTTCCCACAGCCGACATGCCGCTGCGGCAGGCGGAAAAACGCACGCTCAGAACCGATATCCTCATCATCGGCGGAGGGCCTTCCGGCCTGTCGGCTGCCTACGAACTGGGCAAGATGGGATTCCAGGTCATAGTCGCTGATGACAAAGAGAGCGTGGGTGGAAAGCTTGTATTGCAGACCCACAAGTTTTTCGGTTCCGAGCAGGACTGCTATGCCGGCGTGCGAGGCATCGAAATTGCGGGGCTCCTGTCTGACAAACTGAAGCGCTTGCCCAATGTCCAGGTGCTGAAAAACGCCCCTGTGGTCGCGCTGTTCAAAGACAGGAAAGCTGGTATCTACAAGGATTACTCATCCTATGTGCTCGTCGAGTTCACAGCCATCGTAGTGGCGACAGGCGCGCGAGAGAAGGGTGTTCTCTTTCCGGGCAATGACCTTCCGGGCATCTATGGCGCCGGCGCCTTCCAGACTCTTGTCAACAGGGACCGGGTCAAAGCCGCCAGACGCATATTCATCGTGGGTTCCGGCAACGTCGGGCTCATTGCGGCGTATCACGCGCTGCAGGCAGACATCGAAGTGGCCGGAATAGTTGAAATAATGGGCAGGATCAACGGATACAAGGTCCATGCCGACAAGATCAGGCGCATGGGTGTTCCCATACACTTGAATACGACAGTCCTGAAAGCCGAGGGCAAGGGCAAAGTCCAGAGGATCACGACAGCCAAGGTCGATGATCAATTCCGGCCCATTGCGGGCACAAGCCTCGCCTATGATGTCGATGCCGTGCTGATTGCGACCGGTTTGAGCCCCTGCGACGAGTTTCTGCGGCAAGCTAAGTCCTATGGGATCATCGCGGTGGCGGCTGGCGATGCAGAGGAGATAGCAGAAGCCTCAAGCGCGATGTTCGGCGGCAAGATAGCCGCCTACCAGCTTGCCGAGCTGCTTGGCAGAAAAGTTGAAGTCCGGGAGTCCTGGAAGCAGACCAGGGAAGTGCTGAAATCCAAGCCCGGCGACAGCTTCTCCCGCAGTCCAGTCATACCGGGTGCTGAATGGCGTCCCGTATTTTTCTGTTCCGAGCAGATACCCTGCAATCCCTGCTCCACGGTCTGTCCGAGTTCCTCTATTCATCTTCGCCCATTGCGCGGCACCATCATGGACCTTCCGTATTTCGATGGCGAGAAATGCCTGGGCTGCATGGCCTGCGTGAGCAGTTGCCCGGGGCTGGCGATCAGTCTTGTCCGAAGGTTGAATGAAACCGAGGCGGAAGTTGTGCTCCCTTGGGAGTTCGGCGCCGGATTCCCCGAGGACCAGGAAATGGATCTTGTGGACCAGGAGGGCAGCTTTGTAGAGAGGGCCCCGGTAATAGGGAAGCGTTTCAGCAAGAAGAATAGGACATGGCTTCTGAGCTTCCGCACACGTGTGGGGAAGGCCACATCCATCGCGGGAATCCGGGTGCAGGATCCAGCCGTGACGAAAGGCGAGGCTGTGGATCTCCCGGACGCCGACGAACTCGATTCCATTGTATGCCGCTGCGAGAGGATCACGCTTGGGGAGATTGTCAGCTTCATAAAGGACAACGATGTGCGCGACATCAACCAGTTGAAGTCCCTGCGGGTCGGCATGGGCGCCTGCGGAGGAAAGACCTGCTCGCAGCTTTTGGCCAAGGCTTTCAGGCTGGCCGGAATCGATATGGCAGAAGTCGAGCCTGCTTCGGTCAGGCCCCTTTTCATGGAAGTTCCCATGGGCGAGATAGTCAACGAGGGACTCGAACGTCTTGGAAGCGTGGATGCAAGCCAGAGAGGTGCGCCATGAAGAACTACGATGTGATCATCATCGGGGCGGGGTCCATTGGTGTGCCCCTTGCCTGGCAGTTGGCGGAGCGAGGCGTCAGGGTCGCGGTTCTCGACCACGAACCTTCGTGGGGCAGAGGACAGAACAGGGCGGCGATAGGCGGACTGCGCGCCACGCATTCGGATCCGGCGAAGATCCGGATTTGCCTCGAGTCCATTTCAATCGTCTCCACCATGAAAGAAGCCTATGGTTTCGATGTCGAATGGGAGCAGGGAGGCTATCTCTATGTCGCCTATGACGTGGAACGGAAAGCGGAATTCCTGGCTTTGCTGAAAGTCCAGAAAGCTGCGGGACTCAATATCGACTGGATCGATGCGGAGCAGGTGAAAGCTTTGGCTCCCGGGATAAATGCGACAGGCCTGCTTGGCGGCACCTTCAGCCCTGGCGATGGCTTCGCTTCCTCGATCATGGCCAATACGGCATATCACAAGCTTGCGCTCGATGCGGGCGCGGATTTCTACTTCAATACGAAAGTAGAGGATATCCGCATGAAAGGCGGCAAGGTCGCAAGCATCACGGCTGGCGGCGAGGAGTGGTCCAGCCCTCTGTTCATAAATGCAGCCGGGGCCGAGGCCTCGGATATTGCGAGCCTGGCCGGCGTGGTGCTTCCCGTGCACCCCGATTGCCATGAGGCCGGCGTCACCGAACCTGTCGAGCATTTCATGAGACCTATGCTCGTCGATATCCGCCCTGATGCAGAATCCGGCAACTATTACTTCTACCAGGCCCAGACAGGGCAGATTGTTTTCTGCATCACGCCGAGGCCGCAGATTTGGGGTCGCGACAAGGATTCTACTTCGGCATTCCTGCCGCTTTGCTCAAGGCGGCTACTGGAGCTGTACCCGCGCCTGCGGAACCTCAGAGTGCGGAGGACATGGCGGGGAATGTACCCCATGACGCCTGACGGTTTGCCGATAGTCGGCTATCCCGAGAAGGCAGAGAACTTCCTTCAGGCCGCAGGGATGTGTGGCCAAGGCTTCATGATGGGGCCGGGGCTTGGGAAAATCCTGGCAGAATCCATCGTGTCTGGAGGCACCAGGGCGAATCCTGCCGGATCGACTCCTTATGCCTTCGTCTTCGACGAATTGGCCTGTTCGCGCACTTTTGATCATGTCGAATTGCTGAAATAGCAGTTTCCCGACAGCTTTGACTTGACGATGTGACGGTTTTTATGCGATATTCCTACTATTCCTATAGGAATTAGAGGAGAAACGGCGCCATGTTCCAAGTCCCCATGAAAACTCAATATGCCATACGTGCGCTTGTCCACCTCGCCAGAACCGACAGCGACTGCGCTTCCCGCATCGCCGAAACCGAACATATTTCAGTGAAATATCTCGAAGGAATACTCAATCAACTCAAGCTTTCGGGTTTCATCGTCTCGGACAGAGGCAGGGCGGGAGGCTATCACCTCGCCAGGCCCGCGCAGTCGATACACATGAGCGAGGTGATGCAGGCGACTGAAGGCGATGTGCGCCTCGTCGAATGCATCGACGACAAGCATGTCTGCTCGATGGGTTCCACCTGCATGCCGAGAAATTTCTGGCTTGGGCTCAAGAATGCCGTAGACAGCTATCTATCCTCGGTTACGCTCGCCGAGCTGGCAAAAGAGCCATTGCCGGCGAGCGCGTCCAGTATTGTCATACAAGCATCTGACGTCGAAAAAACATCTGGCGCCGAACCTGCGGCCATAAGGAGAATAACATGACAAAACGCGCAGTCTATCTGGACTACAATGCAACAACGCCGATCCGGCCCGAAGTGAAGAAACTCATGGTCGAGGCTCTGGATCTCTATGCCAATGCTTCCAGTATGCATGAGGCGGGGCGCAGGGCAAAAGCCGAGGTGGAGAAAGCAAGGGCCTCTGTGGCCGCCCTGATCGGTGCCGCCAATCCATCCTCGGTGTATTTTACCTCTGGCGGTTCGGAATCGAACAATACTGTATTCATGACAATGCTCGAGGAAGCGAAAAAAAGCCCCAGGCGCAAGATAATCACGACAGCCATCGAGCATCCCTGTGTCCTCAACTCGGCTGCGCATCTCCATGATGAAGGTTTGCCTGTCGTCTTCCTCCCCGTCGACGACAATGGCCGCATTGACATGGATGTTTACGGGAAGGAACTGACTGATGATACCCTTCTTGTTTCGGTCATGGCTGCAAACAATGAAATCGGAACGATCGAGGACATTCCACTCATCGCCAAGATGGCCGTGGCCAAAGGCGCCTATGTCCATACCGACGCGACCCAGGCCGCAGGCAAGATACCTGTTTCAGTCTCGGACTGGGGCGTGGATTACCTGACTCTCTCCTGCCACAAGATTTACGGGCCGAAGGGAATAGGTGCCCTTTATGTCCGGAAAGGTGTGCCGATAGAGCCGCTGATCAGGGGTGGGCATCAGGAAAACGGGGTTCGGGCCGGTACCTACAACAATCTCGGCATCATTGGATTCGGCATGGCAGCCGAGCTCGCTCTTGCGGAACTCCCTGAATACAACCGCGATGTGCGCAGACTCAGGAACATGCTGAGGGACGAGATCAGCGCGAGAATCCCCTATGTGCGGATCAACGGCCACCCCACGGAAGTTCTTCCCAACACCTTGGATGTGTCATTTCCCGGCGCCGAGGGCGAATCGATCCTGCTGTCTCTCGACCTCGAAGGCATAGAAGTATCGACGGGCTCGGCTTGCGCATCGGGAAGTCTGGAACCATCCCATGTCCTGATGGCCACGGGAGTCGGGCCTGAGCTGGCCCATGGCTCAATCCGCTTCTCGCTCGGAAAATACACGACAGAGGAAGAAATCCGCTATGTCGTGGAAAAGCTTCCTCCGATCATCGCGAGGCTCCGGAGGATGTCAACCGTGTCCGCAGAATCGGCTGCGGTTGTCGGACATAAATAATCGCATAAGGCAGAAGGAGATATATATGGATCAGTTTCAGTGGCTCTACTCAGACATCGTCAAGGACCATTTCACCAAGCCACGCAACGTTTTCAATCCTGATGAGAAATTCGACGCCGACGCCGAGGGCGTCGTTGGCAATATAAAGTGCGGCGACCAGATGATGTTCATGCTCAAGATCAAGGACGACATCATCACCGATGTTCGCTGGAAGACCTACGGCTGTGCTTCCGCGATCGCGAGCACCTCCATGCTGTCCGAAGTCGTCGTGGGAATGAATATTCGCGAGGCATACAAGATCAAGCCGAATGATGTCGCTGCCAAATTGGGAGGACTGCCCGAGAACAAGATCCACTGCTCGGTGCTGGGAGACAAGGCTCTGCGTGCCGCCATCGACTCCTATCTCCAGAAGACAGGCAGGCCGGACGCGTTCAAGAACGAGGAATCGGTCGTTGTATGCAAATGCCTCAACATTACTGACAAGGATATCGAGGAGGCCGTAAAGGCGGGCGCGCGCGACTGGCATCAGCTGCAGGAAGCCACCAAGATCGGTACTGTCTGCGGCGGTTGCAAGGAGAAGGCGGAAGAGCTGCTCCATGAGTTCGTTCATATATACTCCTGAGGAATTCCAGGCCCTCGTCTACGGGCGCGCCTCTGGCTGTGGACGCGACCTGCCGTGGCGGCGCGATGCGAGCCCCTATTCCGTGCTCGTGTCCGAGTTCATGCTGCAGCAGACGCAGGTTCTCAGCGTTATACCCTAATATCAGGCCTGGATGCAGCTTTTCCCCTGCATCCAGGCTCTCGCGGGCGCGGCGACCTCCGAAGTCCTGACCGCCTGGAGTGGCCTCGGTTACAACCGCCGCGCCCTTGCCCTGCATGCCTCGGCGCGCGCCATCGAGAGTGATTTCGGCGGCCGTATCCCCAACGACGAAGCTGCACTGCGGTCGCTTCCTGGCATTGGCATCTACACATCCCGAGCGATCCTGGCTTTCGCCTTCAACCGTCCCGTCGTCTTCCTCGAAACAAATATCAGAACAGTCCTGCTCAAGCATTTCTATCCTGAGGGACAAAAAGTGTCCGATGCGCTGCTTGAG
>JAJFUL010000208.1 GCA_021372425.1 Spirochaetaceae bacterium | reverse complement strand
AAGTGATTCGGGGTACCTAGCTGCATAGCATGTTTAGGGTTTATGATTCAGGTGCTCAGGAATTCATGAAGCGATTCTGTAACCTGCAGGCTTTCTGAAGGTTACTTATTTCTCAAAGAGGAATAGAAATGTATGCATTAGGAACGTTTTCGCTCGCCGAACTTGTTCCGTTGAGTGCCCGCCATTACGGAAACCGGCCTGCTCTTTCCATGGTTGGAGGAAAAGACTTCAGCTACAACGAAATCGATATGATGTCCAGGCGATTCGGGCTGCTTCTCCAGAACCAAGGTCTAAGGAAGGGCGACAAGGTTGCCATCCTTGCGGAAAATTCGCCTTATTGGGGCATCGCTTATTTCGGGATCATCAGGGCAGGCGCAACTGCAGTGCCCATATTGACGGATTTCACTTCAGGCCAGATTGGGAACATTATCGGGCATTCCGAGGCGAAATTTGTCTTGTGCTCCGATAAGTTTTTCCAGAAAATCTCTGCCCAGGAACTGAAGGCTACAATACTTGACATAAAAAGTGGCATCGTCCGCTTCCAGCAGAACCCGGAAGTGAACGAAAACCAGCCTGCCTTGCTGGAATTGGACCCGGCAGATTTCAAGCCCGAAGTCTGCAAACCTGAAGATGTCGCCATGATCATCTATACATCGGGAACGACGGGGCTCTCCAAGGGCGTCATGCTCAGCCACAAGAATATCCTGTCAAATGCTTTGGCATGCAGATCCATTATAATCCTGCACAGACAGGACCGGCTGTTGTCCGTGCTGCCTCTGGCCCATACCTATGAATTCACAATTGGCTTCATCATCCCGCTGCTGGCCGGCTCACATATTTTTTACATCGACAAGCCCCCGTCGACCACAGTTCTTCTGCCCGCCTTGGCTTTCGTCCGCCCGACGTTAATGCTTACTGTCCCTTTGGTCATCGAAAAAACCTACAAGTCGACCATCAAGCCCAGTCTGGAGAAAATGAAGCTTTACAAGAACAGGCTGGTCAGGCCTTTGCTCATTAAGGTTGCCGGAGCCAAACTGAAGAAAACATTCGGTGGAAGACTGAGGTTTTTCGGTGTTGGTGGAGCTCCGCTCGCTCCCGACTGCGAGGAGTTCCTTAAGAAGGCCGGTTTCCCCTACGCTATCGGCTATGGCCTTACCGAAACCTCTCCACTTCTTGCGGGCTCGGCTCCGGGCAAGACAATTCTTCGCTCGACAGGCCCCGCCCTTAAGGGCGTATCCTTGCGGATCGCATCACCCCGCCCGGATTCTGGCGATGGCGAATTGGAGGCAAAGGGCGACAATATCTTTCTTGGCTACTACAAGGACCCGGAAAGAACAAAAGAAGCATTCACGGAAGATGGCTGGTTCAAGACGGGAGATCTTGGCTTCCTGGATTCCAAACAGCGTCTTTTCATAAGAGGCCGCTCCAAGACGATGATACTGGGCGCTTCCGGCGAAAATATCTACCCAGAGGAGATCGAGGCCATTCTCAATCAATCCCCCCATGTAGCCGAATCCCTCGTTATGGAGGAAGACGGAGCCCTGGTTGCGATAGTATGCCTCAAGAGCAGTACGCTCGATGATCTCGAGGCCAAAATCCAGGATACGATCGAAGAAGCCGGGCTGCTCTCATCTCAAATGGGCACAGCCCTCGCGAACGCCGAAAAGTCGCTGTCGCAATCCTTCGACGGAGCAATCAGCGATGCCAGCAAATCCATCCGGAACCTGCTGGAGGGCATTAGAAAAGAGACAAACGCGAAATTGGCATCTTTCTCGAAGATTCACACCATACAGTTCCGCCGCGAACCTTTCGAGAAGACCCCAACCCAGAAAATCAAGCGCTTCCTCTACTCGGGGAAACAATCGAAACAATCGAAACAATCGAAACAATGAGCGGCGCCTGCCTGTGGCATGATTGTCCCTGAATGATCTTCCGCCCAAGCGTTACTGACCCGGCAACAAGAGACAGCACACACATTTCGCGATAATAACCCGCTACGACGGGCTATTATTGCGAAAAACACCACTATTAAGTTGCCGGGTCAGTAAATCTGCATCGAAGCGATAACGAAGGCGCCACCAGCTTTCCGCTGATGGCGCCTTCGTCTTTTCTCATACGCCTTGCCTCCCGCGCAGTGCCTTGCCTCCCGCGGAGCGGCGCATCAGGCTTCGGTCATGCCTTGTAGCGGAGCACGGGGTACCGCGCGGCCTGCACCTCATCCAGGCGCCCTACTGGCGTCGTCACAGGAGCGTCGTGCAGCAGTTGAGGCTGTTCGACTGCTTCCCTGGCGATGGCAAGCATCGCCTCGACAAAAGCGTCAAGTGTCTCCTTGCTCTCGGTTTCCGTCGGCTCGATCATGAGCGCCTCCGGCACGATGAGCGGGAAATAGATTGTGGGCGGATGGAAGCCATAGTCGATGAGCCTTTTGGCTATGTCGAGCGTGTGGATTCCTGGCGCCACGTCACCCATCGCGACGAACTCATGCATGCAGGTATGTGGGTATTTGACTACATATGCATGTTCGAGGCTGGCCTTGAGATAATTCGCGTTGAGCACGGAATTCTCGGCAATTCTGCGCAGTCCATCCTTGCCCTGCATGAGGATATAAGCGTAGGCCCTGACCAGCACGCCGAAATTGCCAAGGAAGGATTTCACCCTCCCAATACTTCTGTCAGGCATCTGAAGGCCATACTGCCCGCGATTCTTCACGGCTACCGGCCCAGGCAGGTAAGGCGCCAGCGTCTTTCCCGCAGCTATCATTCCAGCGCCGGGGCCGCCGCCACCATGCGGCGTGGAGAAGGTCTTGTGCAGGTTGAAGTGCATGACATCGATCCCCGCTTCGCCGGGCTTGAATACGCCGACCAAGGCATTCATGTTCGCTCCATCACCATAGACGAGACCGCCAGCTTTGTGGACCATCGCAGCGATTTTCTCGATTTTTTTCTCGAAAAGCCCGAGGGTGTTTGGATTTGTGATCATGATTCCGGCGACCCTGTCATCGAGTGCGGCCTTGAGCGCCTTCATGTCTATGTTACCGTCAGGCCCGGAGGGGATGGTCTGGGTTTCAAAGCCTGCCATCGCGCAGGATGCGGGATTCGTGCCATGGGCCGAATCCGGGATCAGCATCTTCGTCCTCTTTGCCTCGCCGCGATCCAGAAGGTATTTCCTGATCATCAGCACACCGGAGAATTCGCCATGCGCTCCTGCGGCGGGCTGCAGCGATACGGCCTTGAAGCCCCCAATCTCCGCGAGACTGGCCTGGAGCTTGTAGATAAGCTCGAGCGAACCTTGCGAATACTTTTCGCCGGCAAGAGGATGCGAAAGCCTCCATCCAGGCAAGCCCGCCGCAGTCTCGTTGACCTTCGGATTGTACTTCATGGTGCAGGACCCAAGCGGATAGAAATTGGTATCGATAGAGTAGTTCTTCTGCGAGAGTCTGGAATAATGGCGGACGACAGTAAGCTCGTCAACCTGAGGCAGGTCCAGCGCATCCCTCTCGAGGCCTGCAGGCAGCTGATAATGCGGGACATCGGATTTGGGAAGCGCGCAGCCTACTCTGCCCTCGCCTGACAATTCGAAAATGAGGGGTTCCTGTGTGGTATTCATTGCGCAACCTCCTTCAGGAGCTGTACAAGGCTGTCGATCTCCGCCCTCGTGTTCATTTCGGTCACGCAGACCAGTAGCTCATTGGGCCTTGCGGCATCATAGCGCGACAAGGGCAAGCCGGGGACGACCTTGCGCTTGGCAAGGCGGTCGAAAATGGTTTCCGCCGGTACCGGCGTGGACACCAGGAATTCCTTGAAGAAAGTCCTTGTCCTGATCTTGTAGCCGGGGATCAGGCCAATCTGTTCTGCGGCATAGTGGGCCTTGTCGTGGCAGAGACCGGCTACAGTCTTCATACCGTTCTTTCCCATGGCCGCCATGTAGATACAGGCCTGGAGCATAACCAGCCCCTGGTTGGAACAGATGTTCGATACGGCCTTTTCCCTGCGTATATGCTGTTCACGGGCGGAAAGCGTGAGCACGTAGCCGCGCTTTCCTTCCTTGTCTTTTGTCTCGCCGACAATCCGGCCAGGGATTTTGCGCATGAACGTGGCTGTCGCACCCATCATTCCCAGATAAGGGCCGCCGAAATTCATCGAGTTGCCGAGACACTGGCCTTCAGCAGTGACAATGTCCGCGCCCTGGGCGCCTGGGCTCTTCAGGATGGCGCAGAGCAGCGGGTCTGCCTGCACGATGAAAAGCGCTCCTGCGTCGTGGGCGAGCCTTGCACCGTCTTCGAGTGGATAAATCTCTCCCGAAAAAGTCGGATACGAGGCAACGAGACAAGCCGTCTTGCTGCTGACCGGAGCGGTCGAGGGTGAACCGGAATATTCATTTATCACGGCCTGGTGAGCAGCGAGATAAGTCGCCACAACTTCCTTGAATTCAGGGTGCATGTCGCAGGGCAGGAGGATTTCGGTCCGGCCGGGATCATTCTTCAGCGCCATTATGATTGCTTCCGCGAGGGCTGTCGCCCCATCGTAATGCGATGCATTCACCACAGCCATGCCCAGCAACTCAGCCGCCATGCTCTGATATTCGAAAATGCTCTGCAACGTGCCTTGCGACACCTCGGGCTGATAGGGCGTATAGGCCGTAAGGAATTCTCCGCGGCTTGCAAGCGCAGGCACTACCGAAGGGACGAAATGATTGTAGGCACCTGCTCCGAGGAACCAGGCTGCCCTGTCGGCTGTCAAATTCTTCGCCGACATTTTTTCGAGTTCTTTGAGCAGCTCAGGCTCGGAAAGGCCTTCGGGCAATTTGAGCTCCGGGAAACGCCTTTTTTCCGGAATATCGGAGAAGAGCTCTTCCACGGAGTCCACTCCGATGGTGGAAAGCATGGCCTTCCTGTCAGCATCGGTATTCGGGATGAAGGGCACCTGCTCACTCCTCCCCTATGGTCGCGCCATAGCTCTTCGCATCGAGCAGCTGATCCAATTCCTTTTTGTCGGAGGGCAGGATCTTGATCATCCATCCTCCTTCATAAGGTTCCCTGTTGACCAGCGCAGGATCTGCCTGGAGCGCGGTATTCACCGCTGTTACTTTTCCGCCCACCGGCATGTAAAGGTCGCTGGCTGCCTTGACAGATTCCACTGTCCCGAAAGTCTGGCCTTTTCCGATGGCCTTCCCTTCCTGCGGCAACTCGACGAAAACGATGTCGCCAAGCTCGGCCTGGGCATGATCAGAAATGCCGATGACCAGCATGTCGCCTTCCGGCCTCGCATACTCATGTGATGCGGCATAGTGCGCTCTTGGATCGATACTCATTTCAGGTCTCCTTCAAGATTATTTTTTCAGTCAAAATCCCGGAATCCGGAATCACGGCAAAATGCAAAAGGCAGGCGGAAGTTCCCCATCGCCTGTGGGGGAAATCAGCGTCTGTAGGCTGGAATATAGAGCGGCCGCTTCACGACGACAGCGTCTTTGGCCTGTCCCCGGATGATCACTTTCAGCGGGGTGCCGACCTTGGCGAGGTCGGTCCTGACGAATGCATTGGCCGCATATTTCTTCACCGTCGGACAGAACATGCCGGCGACACAATGGCCGACCGTTGTCCCGGTCGAATCGACAATCTCATAGCCTTCGCGCTGGACACCGCCAAAAACCTCGACCCCGACAAGCTTGCGTGAAAGACCCTTTTCAGCAATCGCCTGCAAAGCTGCTTTACCGATGAAATCCTTGTCAAAATCGCAGGCCCATTTGAAACAGGCTTCGAGTGCATTGATCTTGGGGCTGATTTCATGGCCATGAAGCGGCATGCCAGCCTCGAATCTCAGGCTGTCGCGCGCAGCAAGCCCGATCGGCTTCGTTTCGATGCCCAGTTGTGTGCCCTGATCGAGGAGACGCGTCCAGACGAATTCGGCCTTGTCTGCCGGAAAGAACAGCTCGCCCCCATCTTCACCCGTGTAGCCGGTCCGGCCAAACAGGATGGGAACGCCGCCCATGCTGATGTTCCCCCAGGTAAATCTCTCGAGCCTGGAAACCTCGGGCTTGGCCAGTCTGTCCAGAAGCTCGATCGCTTTCGGCCCCTGGACGGCTATCATGTACGTATCATCGGAACGATCGGTGATCGTGACATCAGCGCCCGCATGCGAGCGGAACCAGTCCAGGTCTGTCTGCCTGTTCGAGGCATTGACGACGATCCACCAGGAATGCGGCAAACGGTAGACAAAAAGATCGTCGATGACCAGCCCCGCCTCATCGAGCAGGAGAGAATAGCGCGCCATTGGCGGCTGCATGTCCGTGACTTTCGCGCTGACGAGCTTCGAGACGAAGGCATCGGCGCCGGGACCAGAGACTTCGACTTGGCCCATGTGATCAATATCGAAAAGCCCGACCGAGCGCCTTGTGATCGCGTGCTCCTCGATCGCTCCGGTCGGATAGGAAATGGGCATGTCATAGCCGGCGAATGGAGCCATCTTGGCACCATGCGCCAGATGCCAATCATGCAGTGCGGTAGTATTCGTAGGGGCCTCCTGAAAAATCATTAAGTTTTATGGACATTATAGCACTGGCATCCAATATCCGCAACGAAAGACAGGATTAGAAACTGTTTCTCGAGAGGGGTTTGCCCGTATAGACGCCTTCGCCTCCGAGATAATCCTTCATTTTGCCTTCGACAAGGATCTGGACATCTTGTACTGAGGAGAAAGAAGTGGCGGTATAGACGATCTGCTTGAGCTGCGCGGTATAGCCTTCGATACCATATTTGTTGTACATGAATGACTCGCTCAAGTCTATGATTGCAGTGCTGCCCCTGACGGTGATTCCACGAAGGGCAGTCCCTTTCGGGATGAGCGATACAAGTTTGCTCCGGATTTCACCTTCACTCGGGCCGCCCAGCAGCGCCTTTACCGCATCTGTCAGCGGGGAATCGGTGACAGGAATCATGCGCTTCACCTCATGGCTGGAGATCATGCCGTCATCCTCGATCTTCATGAAAAAGAGACTGACTCTGCGCATTTCCGTCGTTGCGCCGCCGTTGGCCTGGCCTGACTGACCTTCGGTTGCCCCTGCCGGAGCCCCGGTCGCAGGCGGGTTTGTCGCCGAAGGTTCGGCCTGCACAGGCGGGACCGAAGTTGTGCTGCCGGCTGGGCTTCCCTGCGGAGGGGCTATGGGAGAAGGCGCTTGAGTCTGCTGGCCAGCAGGGGCCTGATCTCCCGGCGTTTCTGTCGTCAAGGTCTTCGTGGTGTCCGTGCGTTCCTTAACGATATCGAGGAATTTCGTCTTT
>JAJFUL010000195.1 GCA_021372425.1 Spirochaetaceae bacterium | reverse complement strand
GATTCGACGCGAGTGCTCGGCGATGGTGACTGCACGCCGCCAGGAGGCCTCGGAGTTATGGAAGGGAAGGCCATGCTCATGAAGTATCTTGGTGGCGTTGACTCCATTGCACTCTGCATTGATTCGCGGGGTAAGAATGGAAAGCATGATCCCGACAAAATAATCGATTTCGTAAAAATGCTCCAGCCTTCGGTTGGGGCAGTCAATCTGGAGGATATAAGCCAACCGAACTGCTTTAAGGTTCTGGACGAGCTGCGCGAGAGCTGCGATATTCCGGTTTGGCACGATGATGCCCAGGGTACGGCCTGCATCACGCTTGCGGGCTTGCTCAACGCATTGAAGCTGGCCGGAAAGAAGCTTTGTGACGCGCGTATCGTACTGCTCGGTGCCGGCGCTTCAAATACAACCATCGCGAGACTCATTCTTGCTGATGGTGGTGATCCGGACAAGCTGGTGCTTTTCGATTCGAAGGGCTCGCTGCATGCGGGAAGGAAGGATATAGAATCTGATCCGGCTTATTACCGCAAGTGGGAGCTTTGCCGGAAAACGAATCCGAAATGTTATGCGAACGAAGCTGAAGCGCTGAAAGACGCCGATGTGCTCATTGCGCTGTCCCATCCCGGGCCCAATACAGTAAAGCGCGAATGGGTGCATTCCATGGCGCCGAAATCGATCGTGTTTGCCTGCGCCAATCCGGTGCCGGAAATCTGGCCCTATGCAGCGAAAGAGGAAGGGGCGTTCATCGTGGCGACTGGCCGCGGTGATTTCCCGAATCAGGTCAACAATTCCGTATGTTTTCCCGGAATCCTGAAGGGTGCGCTGACTGTCCGCGCGAGAAAAATCACCGACGCGATGGCAATAAAATGTGCTCATTCTGTAGCCGATTTCGCTGAGGCGCGCGGAATCTCGCCGGACAATATTACAGCCACAATGTCCGAAACCGAAGTCTATGCGCGGGAAGCCGCTGATGTTGCGATGCAGGCCATCGCCGATGGCATTGCCAGGATCAGCTTGAGCTGGAACGAGGTCTATGCAAAGGCAAAAGCGGACATTGCGGCCTCGCGCGCGATGTATGATTCGCTGCAAAGCCAAGGCTATATCCTGAAGCCGCCAGCTTCACTGCTCAATGAGGCCTTTGCCTGGGCAATCGGCCAAGTCCAGGGCTGAGGCGGAACCATGCTTATAAATGTGCCTTACCGCACCGGCACTGTTGCGCTCAGGCTGCCAGATAAGGCTCAAGTCATTGAGCCAAACGATTTTGCTGCACCAGGAGACACAAAGAAGCTTGTGGCGGACGCAGTGATGACGCCGATCGATGTACCATCACTTGCCGATTTTCTGGCCGGGACTGGCAACGTACTCGTCATTGTCAATGATGCGACTCGCCCTACGCCAACGGCTGCCGTGCTCGATTCTATCGGCGACCTTATTGAATCGCACAACGCGCACTTCCTTGTGGCGACAGGCGCGCATCGGGCCCCAACCGAAGATGAATACAGGTTGATCCTGGGCAGCAATTATGACCGATTCCGCAGTAGGACCGAAGCGCACAACGCGAAGGATACAGAGTCGCTAGTCAATTTCGGCTCGACACATGGCGGCACCCCTGTTTGCCTCAACAGGAGGGTGTCCGAGGCGGACAGAATTCTTGTCATTGGCTCGGTGGAACCGCATTACTTTGCCGGCTATACAGGAGGGCGGAAGGCTTTTCTCCCCGGGGTCGCCGGCTACGAGACAATTCAGGCCAATCACAAGATGGCACTTGATCCCCGTGCCCATTCGCTCGAACTTGCCGATAATCCGGTAAACCTGGATATGGAGGATGCGCTCAATAACATAAAAGCGCCTATCTTCTCGATCATGACTGTGCTGGACCGGAATCAGCGACTTGCCGCGTGCATGGCTGGTGATATCCGGACTTCGTTTCAAAAAGCTGCTGAGTTAGCCAACGCCGTGTTCGTGGTCAAGATGCTTCATTGTGCTGATATTGTAATTTCGGTTGCGCGAAGCCCCATGGACATCAACCTGTATCAGGCACAGAAGGCAATCGATAATGGTGCGTTGGCTGTCGCTGATGGCGGTACACTCATCCTTGTCGCATCGTGCTGGGATGGGATAGGCGACAAGGCGTACATCGATCTTTTAGGTGGCGCATCCTCTCCGCAGGATGCGCTGGCGAAAATCGCCGAAGGCTATAAACTTGGCTACCACAAGGCGGCAAAGATTGCGCAAGTCGCAAGCCGCATCAAAATACTGGCATATTCGGACTTGGGCGCGGCTGTTCTCGGAAAGGCCTTCATGATGAAAATCGATTCCCTGCAGGACGCCGTGGACGCTGCCATTGCATCCCGAGGCAATGATGCCAGCGTCGCCGTTCTTCTTGATGGAACCCTGACCGTGCCAATTACTGGAGGACAATGATGAATAAGGAAGCATTGGGAAAAATCGCATTGAGCGTCCGAAGTCTTTCCATGGACGCAATACAGGAAGCAAAGTCAGGCCATCCCGGCCTTCCCCTTGGCGCGGCTGAGTTGGGCGCTTTCCTTTATGGCGAGGCCATGAAATACGACCCCAAAGACCCGGAGTGGATCGACAGGGACCGTTTCATCCTTTCTGCCGGGCACGGCTCCATGTTCCTCTATTCCATGCTTCATATGGCTGGATTTGATCTGTCGCTTGATGATATCAAGCATTTCCGGAAAGTTGGAAGCAAGTGCCCTGGGCATCCTGAGTATGGCGCCGCCCCCGGTATCGAAACTACGACGGGGCCACTTGGTCAGGGCTTGTCGACCGCTGTCGGCATGGCAATGGCGGAGACAATGCTCGGTGCCAAATTCAACACGCCCTCGCACAAAATTTTCGATCATTATACCTGGGTGCTCAGCGGGGATGGCTGTCTCCAGGAAGGTGTCGCCGCCGAAGCC
>JAJFUL010000192.1 GCA_021372425.1 Spirochaetaceae bacterium | reverse complement strand
CAAGGCTGATCCTCGAGGAAATCTCCGTATCATGAAATGGGAAAAAGAGGATCTGAACCAGACGGAAGTCAGAGAGCTGTCAAAACGCTATTCCATCGGACTGCTGGACGCCTCTATCTTTGCAAGGCGAAAGATCACGCTTCCCGGGCAGCTCCTTTATTATCTGAAAGACGATCTCTGGCACCTGCATGATCCCTTTCTGTTCACTTCCATGGAAGATGCGGTGGATCGCATTCTTCTTGCCTTGGACGAGAATGAGAAAGTCCTGATCTTCGGCGACAGCGATGCCGATGGCGTCACCGCGACGGCGCTGCTTTTCGAGACGCTGAAGGATTTGCAGCTGAATGTTTCCTTCAGGGTTCCCGAGGGTGAGGAACCATATGGCCTTTCCATGGCTGCAGTGGATGACTTCGCCAAGACAGGCGGGACTTTGATTGTCACGGTGGATTGTGGCATTTCAAACTATAGGGAAATCGAGCGTGCAAACGAGCTGGGTGTCGATGTCATTATTTGTGATCACCACAAGCTTCAATCGGAGGAGCCGCCCCACGCAGTTGCTGTCATAGATCCTAAAATCCCTCGGTGCGGGTATCCGTTCCGCGACCTGGCCGGTGCAGGTGTGGCATATAAGCTTTCCTGGGCGCTTCGTTTCGCCCAATCTGGATTCTACAAGCAATCCATTGCGCTGCTGAACCTAAGCATCGTAGAGGACAAGAAAGAAACGGAAGCCAGTCGGGGCAAGCCTCTGCGGTGGCTGATCGAGGCCGTCAAGCTGAACAATCTGGTAGAGACTGCGAGATTCTCGCAGACAATCGACACAGGCGACGCAGGATCGGCCGAATCGCATCCTGGCGTCATTCTCCAGGCCCTCGCAGATTTCCTGCAAGGACGCTCGATTTTTGTGTGGCACCAAAGCCAGCAGAACGCAATTATCCGCGAAATCTTTGGCCGATCGGTCGAAATCCAGAGTTATGACCTTTCAGGAGATGCTGGCTGCCTGAACGCTTCCCTCTGCTCCAAAGCCCTGGAAGATATCGGAACCAGCCTGGGAATCGGTACTTTCTCCTCAGAAACCGTCAGCGACATCGATGTACTTGTCGCCCTGTTCACACGGATTGCGATGCAGAAGGCAGGCCTCCTCGGCAAGAAGGATGAGGCATACCTGCAACTGGCCGCGCTCGGAACAATCGCCGACCTGATGCCCCTGAAGGACGAGAACAGAATCATTGTGAGGCGAGGTGTCGCCTCGATGAACGATGCGCCCAGGAATGGCCTAAAGGAACTCAAAGCATCCTTGCGGATCGAGAAAGCCCTCAATGCGACAGAGATTGCCTGGCAGATAACGCCGCTCATCAACGCGGCGGGCAGGATCGGCAAGCCGGGAACTGCCCTGCAGCTCCTGATATCCGACGACCCCTCCCTCCGCGAGGCCGCAGCCCTCGGCCTTCAGCAGGCCAACTCCGAACGCAGGAAGATGGGCTCGGATGTATGGGAAGCTATCTACCCGCTTGCAGCCGAAAGCTGCAAGGTCAATCAGCAGCGTTTCGTGCTGGTTGGGTCATCGTCCGTAAAATCCGGCATTACTGGACTGCTCGCTTCCCGGGTCGTGAATGTATTCAAGGTTCCTGCGATCATTGCGGCATTCAAGGATGATGGCACCATCGTAGGCTCGGTGCGTGCCGCCAACAATCTCCACATAACCGAGATGCTGGCAGAGTGTTCGGAGCTTTTCATCGATTATGGCGGCCATGACGCTGCGGCCGGCTTCTCGATGCAGGCTGGCTGTTGGGACCAGTTTGTCTCCCATGTGACTGCGTTCATTGGGAAGGCCGAACTCAACATGAGCGAGGAGACCATCTCAATCGATGCGGAACTTCCCCATAAATACCTCAAGCCGGAGCTATACGAAAAGTACAGTTCATTCGAGCCTTTTGGCGAGGGGAATCCTCCGCTCGTTTTCCTGTGCCGGAATGTTTCGATGGCTGACGCGCAGATTATTGGCAAATCTGCAAGGAATCATCTCAAGCTCACACTCGATTTTGGCCATTACAAGTGGCCAGCCCTTTTATGGGACGGGGCAAGCAGGCTTGAAACCGAATTTTCATTCAAAGGGCAAGACAAGGTGGATGTGCTTTTCAAGCTGTCACTCAACAGGTGGAATGGCGACGAGAGGCCGCAGCTCGAGCTTTACGACATCAGGCGCTCAGAGCCCGAGTCGCTCACTTAATTGTTCAATCCCAAGGGAATTCACGCTTATTACTTCTTCGGAGATCGTTTCGGGAATATTCAGGCGGTAGCCCGATGAAGCCCCATAGGCTGCCGAAAGGGCTCCTGCCAATGCCGCGATGGTATCGGTATCCCCGCCTATCGATGCGCCCATCCGCAGCGCCAGCCATGTGTCTTCCCCGCAATAGCTGAAGATACACAGGACCGCTGCTGCAACATCGACAGAATCCAGGCCTGTCCCGAAGACATCATAGAGGAAGTCCAGGACATCGTCAGGCTTCATCAGGGCGGGCAACTGCGCCTCGAAACATCTCAGCCGCGCTGCAATCGATGTGCCACAGAAGGCTTCCGGGATGAAGTGGCTGGCAGAAGCAGTCGCCTCCTGTGCAGCTTTTTCCATCGCCCGGGCAATCGCCGACTTACTCCCGCACGTCGTTCCGTCCTGAAGCGTCCATCGCATGGCATATGAATATGCCAGCGCCGCTTCCAGCGCCCTCTGTGTGCGGTGTGTCGGCAACAGGCAGCTGTATACGCTTTCCTCCAGCGGCAGCTTGCGCGAAAGGGCGAACAGTATGGCTGCCGGGCTTCTCATGATGCCACCGCATGTTGTGCCTCGCGATCCCGCCTCCGCAATGTCGGCGCCCTTCTCGATGGCTTCCAGCGCAGTCCGGGAACTCGGACCGATGTACCCCTTTTCCACGGCGCCAGACTCCCACATCCATTGGAGGAGCCGCCTGGCTGTATCATGGCCATCGATCCTGCCCTTGTTGCAGTATTCATCGAGAAGGGCCAGAACCTGTTCGGTGTCGTCGGTGACGCTGCCTCTTTTCAAGCCCGGATGATTCTGCGACAGCTCAGGCTCAACGAGTCGGTCAACCAGCCCAAAGTTGAATTTTATGGCATTCCTGGTCATGAATTCGGTCGGCATGCCCAGGGCATCACCAACCGCGAATGCTGTCAACACGGACTGGATGACTTCTTTTTTCATAGCTGTTCCGTAACGAAATGATAAGCCTTTTCGAGCTGTTTTTCCGGCTCGTCCAGGTAGAACCTGTATGAAGGCTCAAGCGTGCGGAATCCGCGATAATCTTTCAGAGATTCCCTGATCGCGACCCAATCGGATTCGCCCTCGCCGGCAGGAATGTGCTTGGCCTCGCCGGCATGGTCGCTTATATGCATATGAACGGGGTGCACCACGCTGATAAATTTCTCGGGAGCGATGCCTGCCTCGCAGGATTCAGTCGTGTCGACCATCGGTTTCACCCATTCGCGCCCTTCTCCCAATTCCCTGACGTACTCCAGCAGTCCCTCGGGCGTCCTTCCCGGTCCTTTCGGGCTGTTTTCAACGGCAAGGATCAGGCTGTTACGCCCGCATTCATCGGCCAAAGCCCTGAGATTGCCGATGATCGGATCCTCCAGCCTGGTTTTCATGGCCTTTTCCTTGACAGGCTCGTGCGGGTGCACGACAAGAACCGTACATCCCAGCTGCCTGCAGAAAGCGGTGATCTTCCTGCCCAAAGTCCTGGTCTCAGGCACCATGCCTTCGCCGGCGTTGTAGAGCATCGAGAACAACACCAAGGGGTAATGCACCGAGGCTACCTGGATGCCATTTTTTTCGGCTGCACGCAAGACCTCATCGCCAATATCGGCAAAACACTGCGGCATGAGTTCCGCAAAGGAAAAGCCCGCACCTTTTATGAGGCGCAGGCTTTCCTCCGCCGTCCTCGGAAAGAGGGCGGCAGTAGAGAAAGAATACATCTTCATCTTATCCATCAATTTCGGCCTGAAGCTCGGCCGCGCCCTTCTGCAGGGCATCCTTGGGCGACATCGTATTGCGCTCGATACTGTCGATCACTTGCACGAGTATCTGGTCCATTGTTCCCATCTGTTCGAAATGCCAATAGGACCAGGCATAGTCCAGCTGATCAAATGCAACGCCGAACATCTCGTTCTTCTCGATGGTTTCTTTGGCCTCAGGCAATGCGATGCCTGATTTCCTGATTGGCAGGTAGCCGGTCTTGAGCGCATAACCTGTCTGGTTCTCGGCCCTGGCCAGGTACTTCACGAGTTTCCAGGCTTCTTCCTTTACCTTCTGATCCTTGGCGAGAATGATCAGGACATTGCCGCCCAGAGCGACCGATGGCTTTTTGAAGTACGGCATCGGGATGGCGCCGACCTTGAGTGAAGGGTCTTTCGCCCAACGCGCAATCCTGGCGGAGGAAGCAACAAGGAAGGCCAGGTTGCCGGAAAGGAACTTCTTTTCTGCATTGGAATGCTGCCCCACCGGCATCAGTTTTGCATCTACCAGTTTCTTCCAGAAGGTGGCGACTTCCACGGACTTCTCATCGTCGAAAGCGGGCGAAACATTGTTGTTCTTGACTTTGATGACCGTATTCCCATTCTGCGACAGCATGGACTTGTAAAGCCAGGCTACGTCTGTCACATCGAAGCCCCAGAAATCGGAGGCTCCTGTGATATTGCCCTTCGTCTGTGCTGCTTCAGCGACCTTAAAGAACTCGTCCCAGGTCTTGGGCGGATTCTTCATGTTTATGCCCGCTTTCTCCATGATGGCTTTATTGTAAAAGAGAACTGGAGTAGAAATGCCATAAGGAACGGCGCAGATGCGGCCATTGTACTCGGCATATTCCCATACGCCGGGGAAGATGTCGTTTTTATTGAAATCGCTGTCATTGATTTTCGATTCGATGAAGAAATCATTCCTTGCGCCGGTATAAAGTGGACCAGCCGCCATCAGGGCAACATCAGGCGCCGTGTTGGAAACCAGGGCAGCGCTGACTTTCGTCGCCGTATCGCCATAATTTCCTGAATATGAATACTGCAGGCTGACATCATCATTTGCAGCATCATATTTCTCCAGCATTGCCTTGAATGCCTCGCCGGAATCTCCCGATACGGCATACCAGACCGTGAGCTTTGTCTCCGACCCCGCAGCCATCGCCGGCATTGCAATCACGCACAGCGCCAATACCGCAATCGTGAACACCACATTGCGTTTCATGGAAATACCTCCTTCAAAAAATACTTCATGACATACATGTAAGACACACTTAATAGGGCCTGCGAATCAGCCCCTGGTCTCCATCATGACTTGAGCCCGGTCAAAGTTATCGACTGCACGAATTCCTTTTCCATCAGCAGGTAGACGATCAACACGGGGACTATCGCCATGACCGAGGCGGCCATCAGTACCTGGTACTCGGTGGAAGTTTCCTGCACCAGGTACTTGAGCCCTATCGGCAAGGTTCTCAGGTTCACGTTGTTGGTTGCAAGGAGTGGCCACATATAACTGCGCCAATGAGTCAGAAAGGCAAACAGCGAAGATGTCCCCAGCGCAGTGCGCGCATTCGGAATCATCACATGCGTGAATACCCTGTAATAGCCACAGCCATCGATCTTAGCCGCATCGATCAGGTCGTTCGGAATCGTCTCGAAAAATGACATCAGCAGCATCGTCGTGAAGGCGCAGCTCAACTCCGGCAGTATCAGCCCTCCGTATGTATCGATCAGCCCCGCCCAGGAGACGATAAGAAACATCGGTATGATAGTCACGACTTCCGGCACAAAAAGACTGCTCTGCATGAAGGTCACTATCTTTTTCCTTCCGGGGAATTCCAGCTTTGTCAGCGCGAAGGCGCCCATCGCCGAAATCAGTATCTGGAGGAAGGTCTGAGTCACGGAAACCAGAATGCTGTTCAGGTAGAATCTGAAAAACGGAATTTTCTTGAAGACTTCGGCGAAATTGTCCCACTTGAAACTGCTCGGAATCCATTTCGGCGGATAGGCGTATACGTCGGACGAGGTCTTGAACGCCGACAGGATCATCCAGATGAAAGGGAAAATCATGAGGAGCGAACTGAAGCACAGGAACAGCATCGTGAATGGATATTTCTTTTTAAGGGTCTTTTTCATTGCTTCGGTCCTTCCTCAATCGTACGAAACACGCTTTCTTCCGAAAGCCTTTTGGATGAGCGTGAATAGGAAGATTATCAGGAACAGGATCAGCGATGCCGCTGCGCCGCGTCCCATCTTTCCCCGCGTGAATGATTGATCGTAAATATACGATACGATCAGCAGGGTCGATTCGAGTGGCCCATGGTTCGGCGTCATCACGTCAACCTCAGTGAAAGCCTTGAACGCGTTGATGATTCCCATCATCACGACGAATGAGGTCACCGGCGAGAGCAATGGCATCTTTATCTTGAAAAATACCTGCCTTTCATTTGCTCCATCGATTCTTGCCGCCTCGAGATAGGACTCCGGAATGCTCTGAAGCCCTGCGAGGAAGAGGATGATGTTGTAGCCCAGCCCCCTCCATATCGAGAAAAGGATGATCGAGGCCATAGACGTGTTCTGATTATAGAGCCATTGGGATGGCGGAAGCCCCAGGGCCGTCAGTACCTGGTTGAGCGGCCCGATGCCTGGATCATAGAACCAGAGCCAGATCAGGCTCGATGCGGTGATGGGTACTACGACAGGCGCAAAATGCGCCACCCTGAAGAATTTCCTGAAATGGATCTTCTTGTCGAGCAGTACGGCTATGAAAAGCGCCAGCCCCGTTTCCAGCACCAGTTTGGAGCCGGCGTAATAGAGTGTGTTCCAGAAAGCCTTCCAGAACCGTGGATCGTTGAGTACGAATTTGAAATTCTTGAGCCCGACGAAATTGCGCGTCGGTGTCGTCATGCTCCAGTTCGTGAAGCTCATGATCACAACGAGGACGACCGGCAGCAGAAAAAGACACAGGAGCGTAAGAACGAGGGGCGTCACCATCACCATTCCCGCCCGTTTCTGGTCCTTCGCCATACTGTATTTTTTGGCCTTCCGGTTCCTGCCTTCAGCTTTCATCACCTGGCTCCTTTGCTTTTCAATGATGCCCGTTCATGGATGCGCGCAACATCGATCAGGCTTTCCGCAGTCCTGAAATTGACTGAATCCCCATTCCGCGCAAATGGGTTGCCGTCGGCTATGATGTACCCATCGGAGCCGAGGCCGCGGATTTCGATCACGTCGCCGGCGCCGAAAAGCATCTGTTCCGATATGGCAAGGTCATCGATGCCATGTTCGGGCGAATCGGGCCTGACGATCACCTGTTCGAACAGCGCGATCGCCGCGGCGCCCCGCATATAGCTCGCGTTGCACAGTACCCCCGTGATCGCCCTTCCATAGAACTCGGTCATGCCCAGCGGGGAAACGACGATCTGTGCAGGCCTCGCGATGCGCGGCATGACGCGTGTGCCGTTCTTCCAGATTCCAAAGCCGGGCCCCGCAATCTTGGGCGACGCGGCGATCGCGCGCCTCGTTCCATCCCTGAGCAGCGCCTCCGCCGATAGGCTCGTGGCCTTGCCGTCCAGTGTTCCCAGATAGCTGTTGCCGATGACTATGTCATTGAAACCGAAAGCCCTATGCCCGGCTTCGTCGCAGACCTCAACGGCGCCGACGGGCTCATATTCCAGGTTCTCTGGATCGAAGCGAGTCAGATCTTCGAGCCCTGTGGTGACGATCGGCCCGACATTCGCCGTTCCCGCCCCAATCCCCAGTACCGGGATCCTCTGCTGGCTGCTGATCAGCGAGTCAGCTATATAGGACGAAAGCCCGTCGCCGCCTATGCAGATCAGCAAATCCGCCTTCCATCCTGCCAGGGCCATCACCGCCCGGCGAATCGATTCAGGATAGTTGGGCGAAGCGGCGCTTCGAGGATTAGCGAGCTGATCGGAACATGTGCTGGCATGTGGGTCTGGCTGCAATACCTGCCATCGCTCTGGGATCTGGCTGCCTGCAAAAGGCCCTCCGCATACGGCGACTTCGCATTTCGCCAGGCTGAGCGCAAGACTGGGGAAAGCATCCATCGCCTTCCCCAAACCTGAGCAGGATCCAAAAATCACTCCGATTCGCATGGCTATTCCTCGATCAGGGATGAAGAACAATCTTGAAAGCCTGGCCTGCCGCAAGCAGCTCAAAAGCTTTTTTGCCATCTTCAAGCGGGAACTCGTGCGTTATGACCCGCGACAGCTGTTCCCTGTGTTCCCCGACCAGGTCCAGTGCCTGCCTGAAGTGAGGCATCGCATAGCCGAAGCTCCCCGAAATGGTCACTTCCCGATAATGGATTGAATATGCATCCATGCAGACCATTTCATCGCGCCCAAGGCCACTGAACATCAAGAGAGTGCCACCATCGGCGACGGCCTTGAGATAGTCCGTGACAAGCTCGCGCTTGTTCACTGCGATGATCACCGCATCGTAGGCTCCATCTTCCACCGGGCCTGATTCGCGAGCATCGATTCCCCATCCAGCTACGGCTTCCCTGCGCAGGCGAGCCGGTTCGATTACCGTGACTGGAATTCCACGCGTCGAGAAAAGCAGTGCAAAAAGCGCACCCATCGGTCCCGACCCAACAACGAGGGCACGGCGAGGAGATTTGGACCTCAAATGGTCCATGCCATTCAGGACACAGGCAAGAGGTTCAACCAGTGTATAGGCATCATCTGCTTCCGGAATCCTGAAAACTCCCTTCTGCAGATATGAGGCGGGCATGCCCACGTACTCGCAGAACGCGCCAGTCTCGACATAAGATTTATCCTGGCACATTTCAGGCGTTCCGGAAGTGCAGCGCTCGCACTTTCCGCATTCCGTGTAGGGCGCGACAAGGACGGGATCACCGACCGCATAGCCGCAGTCCGCAGGGGCCTTCCACACGGTGCCGCAGAATTCATGTCCGAGAATGGTGGGTGGTCTGAAAAGGTGATGTCCCTTCTGGTAGGTTTTGAGGTCGGTACCGCAGATGCCGCATCCCGCCACCTTGACGACGAATTCATCAGTAGGATCAGGGCAGTCCTGCATTTCCAACTGGCCGACTCCTGTATAAACAAGCGCTTTCATCTCTGCTCCTCTTCACATTTTTTTTCTATCGCCAGGGCAGTCAGTTCGTCCGTCACAAGGTCGGTTATAAAGCCTGCACGAGCCGCTGCAATTATTCCTTCATGCTTCAGGGATCCCCCGGCCAGGCAAATCGACCTGTCGAGCCCACTAAGCCACTGTATATTGTAGGCAAGCAGGTCATACCCATGTTTTGCGTGGAAAATCCTTCCGTCCGGACCAAAGTACTGGGCAAGGATATCGCCTTTGGAATTGCTCTTCCTGAGTTCATCCTCGTATGCCTGAGGCAATTCCTCAGGGAGGTTTGCGGCAGTGGTTGGCGGCTCCCCCAGCCCGACCACCGCCGCCTCCACGCTCTTCCAGCGCTCGGAAAGTGTAGCGATCCGGCTCATTTCGATCTTCGAAACCGGCGCGCCCATTTCCCTCGCGGAAGGTATGTTCACGAATAGTCCCTTCGTATGAAACGAGGCGGCAAACCGGTCGATGATGGTATTGATCTGCAGATTCGGATTGTCATTCCCCGAAATCCCGATGAGCGGGACGAAAAATGGCTCGGAAGTGCTTCTTGTACAATGCGGCAGGAGTTCGGCTGTTCGATAGACCGTTCGGCCCCAGCCAATTCCAACCGTTTTATAATCCTGAATCCTTTCGGGAATATATTCAGCGGCCCTCGTCGCGATCGCCAAACTGATTTCATCCTGACTTGCATTTCTCCGCACGGGCACGACTACCACCGAACGCAGGTCCAGCAGATGGGAAAGATGGCCAGAAAGCTCTTCGGACTGCAGATCGGTCGGCGGAACCAAGCTGATCTTCACTAGCCCCATCTCACGCGCCCTGTCGATGATCCGGGAAATCTGGGAGCGCGAAAAACCTTCGCGGGCTCCTATTTCCTCCTGGGAAAGACCGTCCGAATAGTAGTATCGTGCGATCCGGTAAATCGTAGATACGTCAGGTCCCGATTTCAATTCCCGATCCCTCGCTTTCCTTCTTGGCCTGAGTCGCCGCCGGCATTAGCCGAGCAGGCCTCGCAGCTCATCGATCAGTGCTTCCGGTTTGCTCGCCTGGAAGATATTCCGCCCAAAAGCAAAGCCTTTGGCTCCGGCCTTCAGGGCTTGCCCCGCCGTCAGCACGATATCCTTGTCCTTGGGGCCGCCGGCCAGAATCACTGGAGCCGGGCAGCTCTCGATCACTTTATCGAAATTGTCGGTCCAGAAGGCCTTGATGACATCCGCGCCAAGTTCGGCCGCTATCCGGGCGCCATGCAGCTGGACATCGGGACTCGTCGTCTGGGTAAAATCTGCAGCGATGATTTCCGCGATGACCGGGATGGAGAGCCGATGGTAGGCATCGATTGCAGCGGCCATATCCTGCAGGCTCCTGTAGTCTGTCCCGCCGACGACTGCCATCATTAGGACGGCATCCGCACCGACCGCAAGCGCCGTTTCGGGGCTGACATGATTCGTGTGTACAGTGGAATAATCGGTAGCCAGCTGGCTCCCCCCGAACGAGCTCCGCAAGACCAGTTTCTTCCTGAGCAGCCTTGGGGTGGCCATAGCGTCCGCCAGACCGATATTGAGAATGAATCCGTCAAGCGCAGAACCCGCCAGCCGGTCCAGAAGCTGTCCCGTTTTCTCGAGGCCAGGCACCACTCCGCCCTGCGCATGATCCAGCGCGAGAACGAATAAGTGCCCTTTCGAGTCGAAGAGTTGCGCCGTATTGCGCTTTGTGCCGTTCATCTATTTGATCCCCTTTAATGCACATAATTGCGTATACTTTTCTCTTTAAGAATAAACCCTGCTTCCAGCTGCTGTCAATGCTTTTTTATGATGTCTGCAAAAACAAAAAAAGAGTGCCAGGATCAAGTTAAGTTCCAGTGAGTGCTCCGCTAAAAAATGGCTAATCTTGGACTGGACGGTTTGCCGGAGAACTGCCGGTTTTCAGGGCTCTGTAGCTTCAGGTCTTGACAAAAACATGAAAGAAGCGCTATTTTTTCGCTGTTGATTCCGGCATTCCCCGGTTGTGTAATGGTAGCACCGCAGACTCTGGATCTGCTTGTGGGGGTTCGAATCCCTCCTGGGGAAAATAGACTGGCACCAAGCCTAGTGGATGGGAAACGGCCCCTTCGTCTATTGGTTAGGACAAAAGATTCTCAATCTTTAAAGAGGGGTCCGATTCCCCTAGGGGCTAACAAGAGCGTGATTTTTTGAGCAAGGCACCTTGGTGTGCGCTT
>JAJFUL010000191.1 GCA_021372425.1 Spirochaetaceae bacterium | reverse complement strand
TTCAAGGGCAAGCGAAAGCCGTGAAGCCTTTCGCATGAGGCTGAACTCCAGCATTTCTGTACCGCTGTCTCCAAAGCTGCCCTTGATCGATGAGTCTCGGGAATCTTTCTGGAAAGCAATCCGGAGAGAAGCTGAACTGCCTGGCTTGCAGATTGCTTCGATATGGCCTGGCTTTTCCGTTTCTCCTTCAAAAAAGCCATAAAGCTCTTTGTCTGGCCATTCGGCGAAACCCCAGAAGCGCCCATTTGCCTCCTGCAGTGCAACTGAAAGCCCTCCCGCATCAGGAGACTGATAAGCCTGCACCGATCCGCGGGTCTTCTTCAAACCTGACTGGGGATCATATCTGGCAGAAAATCCCGCCGCCCCTGCACAAAGCGAAATTCCCAGCGCCATGAGCGCTGGCATCACGAAAGGCCAGCAACTCTCCCGTCGCACAACTTTAGCTCTTTGCATATGAAGCCCTTGCCTGCTCGTTCAAAATGCGATTATCAGAAAAACCGGTTTGCACAAGAGTTTTTTTTCAAATTTGTATGTTGATTCCGATATTTTATGGTACAGTATAGCTTGGTCGAAGATTTCCGGTTGCATGGATGCCCGACTGTGCCGATAGAATAATACCATCTTTTTGTAAAAAAAAGGTGGACTCTCCTAATATTGCAGTTTATTATAGAAGGGAGAATAATAATTAAGCAGGAGGATACTGATGAGTAAAGGTAAAAAGCCCTTTATCGTCCTGATGTCAATACTGATTTTGGCATTAGCATCATGTACGACAGGGGAAGAATCTATTCCCGAACCGGCAACACAACCGGTGGTGACTACGACCACAACGGTCCAAGCCCCCGCCCCGGTACCTGCGCCCACCCCCGCTACCCCCGTTACGACGGTAGCCCCGGCTCCGACGTCAGCTCCAGTGCCTTCCATCACTGAGTACGAGTTGCGCAACCTTTATGGAACGGCGAATTCATTGAGAAACGAAGCGATGGACTACGATCTGGCCAGTGTCGTGCCCGATGAATTCAAGGCAGCTGATGATGATTTCGCTGGCCTTCAGGCCGAGTACAACACGGCAATAGATGCAGTCCCCTATGACGGCGAAAAAGCATATCCGCTCGCAGCGAAGCTTGAGAAATCAGTAGCGGACTGGACGGCTGTCAAGGAACAGGGCCTGCCCCGGAAAGCCGAAGCCGAAGCGGACAAGGCCACTGACATGCAGTTCAAGGCCATGGGCGCCGAAGCCCAGACTCTGGCCCCCGACCGAATCGAAGCTGCAGATGAGCTCATGGCTCAGGCTGATGCTTTTGTCGAGGTTGGAGACTATGAGATGGCCATCCCCGCTTACAAGCAGACGGCTGCGGCTTATGATGCAACCGCCGAAAAGGCGAATGCCAATTCGCTCCGCGAGAAGATTTTCTCCGAAGGCTATGCAAAATATGACGAAGCGGAGTTCCAGCTGGGCGAAGATGGCCTCAAGGCAGAAGAAAGCCTGTGGGATAGCGGCTCGGTCGAGGATCTCAACCTTGGCGCCGACACCCTCAGGGAAGCCAATAAGCATTATGGCCAGGTTATAGCGACCGGTGCTGAAAAGAAAGCGCTCGAAGCGAAAGACAGCGCTTTGGCAGCCAAGGACATTGCGTTGGCCGCAAAAGCCGACACCAATGCGCCAGAAGAATATGCATCAGCCAGCGACATCCTGTCCGAAGCCTTCGACAATTACGAAAAGGGCAATTTCGAAAGCTCGACCATCTGGTTTGGCGACGCGGCAGAGGCTTTCACCGCGGCTTCCGATGCAACCATGGGGCTCCAGACGAAGAATGAAGAGGCTCTGGCTGCAGCAACCGATGCCCTCGATGCAAGCCAGGAAAAATCAGATGTGGCAGGGATCGAGAAGAATGTTTACCTCGATGCCGCAAAGAAGCGCTACGGTGCAGCCCAGACGCAGTATGGCCAGAAGGAATATGCAGATTCGACGGCCAATGCCAACGAAGTCCTGAATCTCGCTGGTCTTTCCGACAACTATGTCGATGCGGAAGCTGCCAGGCAGGCTGAGGCTGAACAGAAAGCAGCCGCAGCTGCAAAGGCAGACGCCGACCCGGCGATGGCCGATGCAAGGACCAGAATGGCTTGGGCAGATGCCAACAACATCAAGGCCGACTATGCGCCTGAGTACAAGCAGGGTTCTTCCTCGATGAAGGCTGCGGAGCTGGCTTACGGTGCCGAGAAGTACGATTCGGCGAAATCGCTTGCTGGCGACGTTTCCTCGACATTCTCAGACGAATTCATGGCCAAGGTGGCTGCGGATCGCAAGGCCGCGGATGAAGAAGCTGCCAGAAAGGCACAGCTCGAGCTCGCCAAGGCAGATGCCCGCGCTTCAGCGGACACGGCCATGACCGATGCAAAAGCAAGGATGAATTGGGCTGAGGACAATGAAATCGGAGCCGACTATCCGAGCGAGTACGAGACTGCTTCAGGAGCGATGGCTTCATCCGAACTCGCCTACGGAACCGAAGACTATGTGACCGCCACCGACCAGGCAACGGTCGTCTCTTCAACCCTTTCAGACGAGTTCAAGGCCAAGGTGGCTGCCGATCGTCAGGCTGCTGTTGAGGATCAGGCCAATGCCGATCTCGCGATGGCCGATGCAAGGACCAGAATGGCTTGGGCGGATGCCAACAACATCAAGGCCGACTATGCGCCTGAGTACAAGCAGGGTTCTTCTTCGATGAAGGCTGCGGAGCTGGCATACAGCAACGAGAGATATGTTTCGGCGAAATCGCTTGCTGGCGATGTCTCCACGACATTCTCCGACGAATTCATGGCCAAAGTGGCTGCGGATCGCAAGGCCGCTGCTGAAAAACCCGGTACCGAGGCTGGCGCCGTTGCTCAGACCGGCACTTCCGATCAGGCTGCTGCAGACAAAGCTGCTGCTGAAAAGGCAGCTGCGGACAAACTGGCGGCTGACAAAGCCGAAGCTCAGGCTGCTATCGCCAGGGCTGACGAGAAGCTCAACCTGGCCATCTTCAGGAACGCAGAGAACAACTTCCCTGCCGAACTTGTAAGCGGCAAGGCAAGCCTCGAAGTTGCAAAGAAAGCCTTTGATTCCGGCGATTATGCAACTGCCACCACAAAGGCAGGAAAGGCCTATGATATTCTCGCCGCAATCCCGGCATTCGCGCCGCTTCCCGCGACTTATACGGTCCGCCTGATTCCTGGCCGCAGGGATTGCCTGTGGAGGATCGCCGAGTACTCGTTCGTCTACAACAACCCGCTCAAGTGGTCTGTGCTGTACAATGCCAACAAGGCTACATTCAGGGATCCGTCGAACCCCGACCTGATCTTCCCGGGACAGATTCTTGATATTCCCAGCATCAGTGGCGAGACCCGCGAGGGCGCATGGGATTCGAACAAGACCTATCAGCCCTTGTCAAAGTAAACGATTCCCGGTGGCTGACAACTGAATAAAAAAGGGGGCTGTTCACGCCGAACGCGTGAACAGCCCCCTTTCCATATTCCGGCATTGCCGGGCCTGATATTTCAGGCTTCGGGCAATCTACTGAAGAACCCTCCGATAGCTTCAATCATCGACGCATGATCCAGCCCATGGACAGTTTCACGGATTGAATGCATCGAAAGCAGAGGATGCCCGATATCGATCGTCCTCAGACCGAGGCGTTCCGCGATCATCGGTCCTATCGTCCTTCCTGATTGCATATCGGCTCTCACCATATAGCTCTGGCATGGAATTCCCGTTTCCTGGCACCTGTGGACAAAGACCGCTCCAGTCAAGGCGTCGGTGCCATAACGCTGGTTGATATTGCTCTTGAGCGCAACGCCTCCGCCCAGAAGGGGGCTGTGTTTCAGATCGAATTTTTCCGGGTAAGCCGGATTCCAGGCCTGCGCCACGTCGCAAGACAGGCAATATGATTTGGCATTCGCCCTGTAGAAGTCTTCGGCAGGCTCTTTCCCGGCAATCGCAAGACGAGCAAGAATATCACGGAGAAAGTTGGAGTTGGCACCCTGCGGCGTCATCGAACCGATCTCCTCGGCATCGAAGAAGCAGGCCAGCTGGGTATGGACTGCTGGCTTGGATCCGCAGAACGCCTGAAGTATGGCATGGCAGCCAGCGAGATCGTCGAGCCTGGAGGAATTGACGAGATCGCCGTCGGCCTGCCCTGGCTGACCTGTCTGCCCGCCAAAGACTATGGCCTTCTGGAAATCATGAAAAGAAAGATCCATGCCGAGGATGTCGGCGGGGTCAACGCCAAGGTCGTGGGCAACCAATTCCTTCATCCAGGACTTGCAGGCGCTACTGGTTTTGCTCGCTTCATCCGTCCTTCCCTCCCCTGTCTGCAGGCCTACGTCCACGAGGACAGGAAGGTGCTGATGTATATTGTATTCCATCCCCTTGTTTATCTCGCGATTGAGGTGAATCGCGAGATTCGGGATAACGCCTACGGGCCTGTCAGAATTGTAGAGCGCCGAGCCAAGCTTGCCCTGCTTCAAGATAATCACCCTGCCCGCCAGGGCCAGCGGCCTGTCAAGCCAGGTGGAAAGGATGGCGTCACCATAAACATCGATAGCGACTCTCAGCATTCCTTCCTGGTTGATGCAGGAATCGGCCCGAACCTTGAGGGCCGGGCTGTCGGTATGTGCACAAGCCAAAGCATAGCCCGCCCGCCCCAATGATTGGATTCCCGGCCGGAAGGCAAGCACCGAAGAAGCGCCTCTGCAAACGAAATAGGATACACCGGGCTCAAGCTGCCATTCGTCCTTTTCATCAAGCTCGATGGCTCCAAAAGCCTGGAGTCGGCCTCTTAAATTGTCGGCCGCATGAAATGCGGTCGGCGAGGCATCGATAAAATCGCAAAGATTCCTCGTGGTATCCATCATTTCAGAGTTCCTCCACCGATGTAGTCCGCTTCGCCGTACCCACGGTATCCATGGCATCATGCAGGGACCTGGATTGGGCCGAAAGCGAGAACAGCCTGGTCTTCATCTCGATTATTTCTGCCCGCAACGAAGGATCCGCGGTGATCATCTCGGTTTCCATCGCCTTGCAGGCGCTCTTCAGGCCAAGCCCTTTTCTGAAGGCCAGGTACTTGAGGCGTGATAGAATGCACAGGTCGAGCGCGGAGTAGACGCGGCGGCCAAACACATCCTTGCGAGGAGTCAGGAAGGGCACTTCTTTTTCCCAAAAGCGCAGTGTCGATGCAGGAATTCCCAGCATCGACTCGACCTGACCTGTCGTGAAGCTCATCATGGCTTGCCTCTCGGCGAACTGGTCCGCGATTCCCAATCCTTGCGCGAAGCTTTTAGCTCCAGGCCGACTGGTATCGAATCGAGCTCGAAATTTTCGCGTATCCTGTTCTTCAGAAAGGAAACATATGAATCAGGAACGACATCGGGCCTTGTCACGAAGAAAGTGAAGCGCTGCGGATTGACACTTGTCTGTACCGCATACCGGAGCTTGAACCGAGTCCTTGTGCCGACCGGCGGCGGCGTATCCTCGATCCAAGCCGCGACTGCCTTGTTCAGCCTGGGAGTCTCGATTCGGCGATTGAGCTTTCCGTACATATTGATGATTGTATTCATCAGTTTATCCAGGCCAGTGCCTTCC
>JAJFUL010000175.1 GCA_021372425.1 Spirochaetaceae bacterium | reverse complement strand
CTTGCCATTCTTTTCATCACGCATTTCCTGGACCAGACCTATCAGATATCCGATCGTATCACCATATTGAAAAATGGCGAGCGCATCGGCGAATACAGGACGGCAGAGCTGCCGAAGCTCGAGCTGATAGCCAAAATGCTTGGCAAAGAGCTGTCGGAATTCAGCCACGCCACACGCAAGGAAGAACAGGCCGGGATTGCCGGCGCCAGGATGAAAAGCCCGACCGAACTCCTGCAGGCCAGGAACCTCGGCCTTCACGGCTCGATAGCCCCCTTTAGTTTCAATATCAAGGAAGGAGAGGTCCTTGGGTTCGCCGGCCTTCTGGGTTCGGGAAGGACAGAAACTGCCAGGCTCCTGTTCGGCATCGATCGGCCGGATCAGGGCGAAATTTTTATCAAGGGGAAAAAGTTCAATATTGGATCCCCACGAGGCGCAATGATGGCGGGCATCGGCTTCTGTTCGGAAGACAGGAAGGCCGAAGGCATTTTCCCCGAACTTTCCATCCGGGACAATATCATACTGGCCCTCCAGGCCAAGCGCGGCATTCTCAGACACATCTCCGCCAAGCAGGAAGCGGAGATCGTGGATGAACTCATCAGGTCTCTCGACATAATCACGCCGAGTTCCAGCAACGAAGCGGCTCAGCTTTCGGGAGGGAATCAGCAGAAATTGATGCTGGCCAGATGGCTTTCGACAAACCCGACCATCCTGATTCTCGACGAACCTACCCGCGGCATCGACGTAGGCGCCAAGGTCGAGATCATGGAACAGATAATGAACCTCAGCAGGAAAGGCCTTGGCGTCATTTTCATCTCTTCTGAATTCGAGGAAGTCGTGCGCTGCAGCACGAAGATCGCAATTTTCAGGGACAAGGCCAAAATTGCCGAGCTGCAGGGCGAGGATATGACCGAGAGCAACATCATGCGCGCCATTGCAGGAGGGAAATGAACATGAAATGGCTGACATCCCTGACGCACAAGAAGATTTTCTGGCCGCTCGCCGCGCTTTTCGTCCTCCTGGCTTTCAACCTTTTCTTCACTCCGAATTTTTTCAGGCTGGAAATCAAGCAGGGACACCTTTACGGAAACCTGATCGATATCCTCAAGAACGGCGCCCCAACCATGATTCTGGCGATTGGACTTACGCTGGTTATTGCAACAGGGGGGATCGATATATCCGTCGGCTCAGTCGTCGCCATCTCGGCCGGCGTCGTGGCCATGCTCATCGGCGGCGACCTCAAGGGCCTGCCCAAATATCCTATTCCAGTGGCCATGTTGGCAGCGGTTTCGGCAGCGGTCGTTGCAGGAATGTGGAACGGTATGCTTGTTTCGAGAGTGGGAATGCAACCGATCATCGCCACGCTGATATTGTCGGTTGCAGGCCGCGGCATCGCGATGGTGACCACCAATGCCATGGTGGTCTGGCTCTATGCCAAGCCTTTCGCCCTGCTCGGGCAAGGATACCTGCTCGGCCTGCCCTTCTCAATATTGATAATCCTGGTGCTGCTCTTGCTGACCTACTTCGTTACGCGAAAGACAGCGCTCGGTATGTTCATCGAAGCTGTGGGCATAAACCCGACTGCGGCGCGCTTCGCGGGCATCAATGCAAAAAACCTGATCTTCTGGATTTACACCTTCAGCGGTTTCTGCGCTGGAATAGCAGGCCTCGTCGTCTGTTCCACCGTCATGAGCGCGGACGGCAACAATGCAGGACTGGGCTATGAAATGGACGCAATCCTGGCCGTGGTCATTGGCGGGACTTCCATGAACGGCGGAAAGTTCTACCTGTTCGGCAGCATGGTGGGTGCCTTGATCGTCCAGACGCTGACGACGACCATTTATGCATTCAATGTGCCACCCGAAATCGCCCAAGTCGTCAAGGCCATCGTCGTCTGGATCGTAAGTCTGCTTCAATCTGATATATTCAGGATGAAAGTCGCTGGCCTTTTCAGAAGGAAAAGGGAGGCTCTGGAATGAAGACAAAAAGCCTGATAAACCAGAAAAACCTGCCCATCCTCGTGACGTTCGTGCTTTTCATCATCATGTTCGGAATCGGCTCGGTATCCTTCATCGGATTCTTCTCGCTCCAGAACTTTCTGAATCTTTTCATCGACAATGCCTATCTGATAATCATTGCGGTAGGGATGACCTTCGTCATCGTGTCGGGCGGTATAGATCTCTCGGTGGGATCGGTGCTTGCGCTGTCCACCATGATCGCCTCGAGCCTCCTCGAAAAATCGCATTGGGGACCGCTTCCCGTCATTCTGGTCACTCTGGCGATGGGCCTTGGGCTCGGTCTTTTCATGGGATATCTCATCCAGGCGTTCGAGCTGCCGCCTTTCATCGTCACCCTCGCCGGACAATACCTTGCCCGGGGACTTTGCTATGTCATAAGTCTTGATACCATCGCGATCTCGAATCCTTTCTGGCAGAAGCTCGCCCACATGCGGATTTACCTTGTGGGCAAAA
>JAJFUL010000144.1 GCA_021372425.1 Spirochaetaceae bacterium | reverse complement strand
TGTTCCTACCAGCCTGGCACATTCCCATTCAGCCACGTAATTCCAGAAATATCTGGAGCGTAACTTAGGCCAAATTCGAGCGACAACTGATATTAGACGATTGACCTAACTGGAGGTATTTCACCATGCCAGATCTATTTCTATGCCATTTTGCTGGTCTGCAATACACCGAGCACTATTGGTCTTTATCACCCGATGCCCGCCAACAACGGGCCGACAACCTCAGCGCCGAACTTCAGGCCGGGTTGCCGAATCATGCTCTTTACCAGGTTTTTCCGGCAAGAAGTGAAACGGATCTCTTCCTTTGGAGTTCATTTTTAGTCACAGCGCCGGATCAATCTGCCGGGATTTTTGAAACCATCGCCAGACTACTCAATGCCCATCGAGCGGATCTGCGGCCCACCCATTTTTATTGGGGCTTTACCCGCCCTTCTGATTACTCGAAAGCGAAATCTAGCCAGGAGATCGATCCATTAAGTTCCGAGCACAAGAAATATCTGATCGTGTATCCGTTCAGCAAGACGGCCGATTGGTATCGCTTTGGCCGCGACGCCCGCCAGGGAATGATGAATGAGCATATTCGGATCGGGCACCAATATCCACAGATCTCTCAACTTTTGCTCTATTCGACCGGCCTTCAGGATCAAGAATTCATTGTGGCGTATGAAACGGACGACCTATCGGCCTTTTCGGCTCTCGTCTCCGAATTACGCACGAGCGACGCGCGCCCATATACTCTGAGCGACACACCCATTTACACTGCCGTGTATCACCCTACCCAAGACACCTTGACTCTTTTTATTTGAGGCGCACCGATATGATACCGAAAGCAATTTTAATGATGGCATACGGCGGTCCAGGATCCCTGGAGGATGTTGAACCGTACTTGCTCGATGTGCGCGGTGGAAGGGCCACCTCTCCTGAGCTAGTGGAGGAAATAAGAGCCCGCTATGCCGCCATCGGCGGGAAATCCCCCTTGTTAGAAATCACCCAGGCGCAGGCCAGGGCACTCGAGAACAGCTTAAACCTGGCAGCCTCTGATGATGCCTACAAAGTATTTGTAGGTATGCGCCATTGGTTCCCTTACATCGGCGAAGCGGTTGGGCATATCCTACATGGCGGCCACCAACAAGTGATTGCTATTTGCATGACTCCCTACTTTTCCAGGATGAGCACCCAGGCATACTTTGACCAGCTCGACCAGGCTATGGCAACGATTGAAAAAGATGAAGGAATTGTCCTGCCGAAAGTGATAAAAATTCCTTTCTGGTATTCCAATCCGCTGTTCATCCAGGCTTTGGCAGAAAAGCTAGAGCAAGGGATTCAGAAGTTCCCCGAAGCGAATGAGACAAACGGGAAGTTACTATTTACCGCCCACAGCCTGCCAGCCGCCATCATCGATCAGGGCGACCCGTATGAACAGCAGCTTCGAGAGACTGCGCAGTCGGTAGCCGCGCAATTGGATATTCCGAATACCCGTTGGGAATTTTGCTACCAGAGCGCAGGGGCCAGAAACACGCGTTGGCTGGGGCCGTCTCTCGGAGAGACGCTGGCCAGACTGGCGCAAGAGAAAACCAAAAACGTGTTGGTCACCCCGATCGGCTTTGTCTCTGATCATGTTGAAATTCTTTTTGATATTGACATCGAAGCCAGGCAGCAGGCACTGGCAGCCGGGATTCATTTGGAACGGACGGAAGCCCTCAATACGTCACCTGGATTCATTGAGGCTCTCGCACAAATCATCAAACTTGGAGGCATGCAGTGAACATCGTAGAAGGAGAGCAGGCGCTCAAAATAGCAGTCATCGGGGGTGGAATTTCTGGATTAGCGGCCGCCTACACCATTCAGGAAGCATCCAAAGCAAAAAACCTGAATACCACGGTGTTTCTGATCGAAGCAGAAAACCGGCTGGGCGGCAAGATCCTTACCGAGCAGGTAGATGGGTACACCATCGAAGGCGGTCCGGACTGCTTCTTACGCCAGAAGCCATGGGCGGCCCAACTGGCTGGAACGATTGGCCTGAAGAATGACCTGATCGGTACCAATGACGAGAAGCGGAAAGTTTATGTGGTCAATAAGGGCAGGCTGGTCCCACTGCCCGACGGCGTCATGTTGATTGTTCCTACACGGATCATGCCTTTCGCCCTCTCCCCTCTAATCTCCATCTTGGGAAAAATCCGTATGGGCCTTGACCTGCTGGTGCCGCCCTTTAAAGGTGAGTGCGACGAGAGCATCGGTGATTTTGTTCGCCGTCGCCTGGGCAAGGAGGCATTGGAAAAGATCGCTGAGCCCCTGCTGTCCGGAATTCACGTGTCCGACCCGGAAAAGCAGAGCTTGCTGGCGACTTTCCCTCGCTTTCGAGCATTGGAGCAAAACCACGGCAGCCTGATTCAAGGAATGCTGAAGGAACGCAAGCTGGCAGCCAAGAAGAAACCGGTAAGTGGAAACGGCCCGACTTCGCTCTTCCTCTCGCTGCGCGGCGGTTTGAGCCAGATGGTCAATCAGCTTGAAACTTCCTTACAAGATGTGCAATTACTCTGCGGACAGAAGGTGACACGACTGGAACGGCAGGCACAAACCGGCTTTTGCATTTCTCTCTCCGGGCACACACCTTTGGAAGTGGATGCAGTGATTCTGGCTATCCCGGCGCATGACGCGTCCGGTTTAGTCCGTAGCTTTGCCCCGCAGATTGCTGCTGAGCTTCAAAAGATCCGCTATGTATCTACTGCTACGATCTCACTGGCTTATCGGAAATCGGATATCCGCCGCCCGTTTTCG
>JAJFUL010000132.1 GCA_021372425.1 Spirochaetaceae bacterium | reverse complement strand
GCAAGATCCAGAAGATGGAACTCAGGAAGAAATACCTCTGATTTAGGTGTAGGACATAAAAAGGGGCGGGTGGCCGCACAGGACCACCCGCCCCTTTTTTGCGCTCTGGCATTCGCGGCATCAGAGCCTGAGGAGGCTGCCTCCAACCGAAAGCCCTGCGCCCGAAGCCACGAGCACGATCAGGTCTCCATGCTTGACGCGGCCTTCGGTGATGGCCGTGTGCAGCGCCATTGGCACACAGGCAGATCCAGTGTAGCCATAACGGTCCATCACTGTCGTCGTTTTTTCCATGGGCTCGCCCAGGATGTCCATCACTTTCTCGATTACCGACTTGTTGATCTGGGTGAAGAAGTAATGCGAGACTTCGCTCTGTGCGACGCCGGCCTTCTCGAGCAATCGCCTTACGAGAGGAGGCCAGAGCTTCACATTCCTGTCTCCTGGCAGATTCTGCAGGAGCTGGAAGCCATATTCGCCGGAATCGATAACTTCCTTGGTTACCGGAGTCTTGGTGCCGCCGGTATAGACGCCGATATAATTCCACTGTGTGCCATCCGAGCGGGAAACGCCCTCGATATAGCCATCGCCCTTAGCGCCATGTTCATCCCTTGCAAGGAGAACTGCGCCTGCACCGTCCGCAAACATGGACCAGCCAAAGCCATCTCCATCCTTGATGTAGGCAGGCATGTTGTAGACGCCCACGACGAGTGCATAGCGCAGTGTCGGATCCGATACTACTGCCCTCGCTGCCATGTCGAGCGCTGTGACAAAGCTCGCGCAGGATGAGCCGATATCGAAGGCCCTGGCTTCCTGTTCGCTGCCCTGGAGCCTGCCCTGCAGGACGATGCCCGACGCTGGCGATATGAATTCAGGCGTATCCGTGGCGACAATGAACATCCCGACATCCATCGGGTTGACGTCAGCATCTGCCAGTGCTGCCCGGGCCGCTTTCTCGGCAAAATCCGCGGTCGATTCCTTCAGGTTCGACAGCCTCGCGATGTGGCGATTCTTGATGCCGATCTTGTTCGCGAGCTTTTCCGAATCGAAGTCTACGCCAGCAAGGCGCTTTACTGCCTCGTTGCTGATGGGCTCGCCGGGTGCGTACAAACCAGTCCCACTTACCTTTGCGATTGTCATAATTCCCCCTACATATTACAGCCGGGCCCGCAACCCGCTTCGCAGAAGCCTTCCGATTTCCTTGACACGGCTCTTCACGTTGCCCGGTGATTCATTGAAAACTACTTCAAGCCCGAAATAATGGGCAACGCCCAGCAGGAATTCTATCGATGTCGTCTCGTCGAGGCCTCCCGAACCTTCGGGATGCTTCCTGTAGCCTTTTACGAAGGCGTCATAGTAGGAACGGACGGCGTCTGGGAGTACGAATTCAGCCTCCCTTACGATGTTGTAGCAGTTTGGATCATGCGAAAGATAGATTACGAAAAGCCAGAGACCTCTCATTTCCCTTTCGCAGCGATTCAGTCCCTGCCCCATGTTCAAGGAAATGAAATGCCGGAGATCCGAGCCGACTCTGCCGATAAGCTCGCCATAAAAAACTTCCTTGCTTTCAAAGTGAGTATAGAAAGCTCCCACCGAAAGACCTGCAGCGTCGGTGATCTGGTGGATATTTGTCTCGAAATATCCTTGCCTGCCCAAAAGCTTTCTCCCTTCCTGTAGAAGGCGTTCGCGGGCGCCCGATGCACGGATGGTCGATAGTGGCCTCGGCGTTCCGGAAAAGACTTTTTCGTCATCGACTTCCATGTCGCCGAAAAGTCCATTGGCCAGTATCTCCTGGATGGCGTCGAGCCTTGCAGGGATTCCATAGAAAGCTGCCCTGATCGCCGCGAAGCGCAGTCCACCCAGAGCAAATTCATATTCGGCCTGGCTTGTGGGGCTTCCGAGGGCTTCGCCAAGCGAAGTGATGTAGATGTCCTTCAGCCTCTCTTCGTATTCGAAAAAACGGTATTGGCCTTCCCTGAACACGCGAATGAGAGCCACGTTGTCGCGCGAGAAGTTGAAGACTATTTCCGCGAAGGAACGCAGCCTTGCCTCGGCACAATCGCCTTTCACGTCCACCAGGGCCAGATCAATCTTCAAGGTGATGTCTTCCAGGATTGAACGGAAGAGTTCTTCCTTGGTCTTGTAATACCGATAGAAGCATCCATTGGACAAGCCGGCATGCCTGCAGATTTCAGCTACCGAAACGGCTCCATACCATTTCTCGGCAAAGAGCTGCGTCGCTGTCGAGATGAGTCTGCTTTTGCTGTTCCGGATTTCGTTGATATTTTTGCCGTCAGCCTGTTCCATAATGCTCCAATTTTTTAGGGGAAAAGGGTGAGATGCGATTCACCTTTCAGGTCGAGTATAGACCTGGTTTCCAGCCCGCGCAAGTGGAAAAAACCTGCTCATCCCTTGGGGGCTGGCGCTCGCCCCTAAGGTCGTCATCGTGATATACCAGATTTTTGTTTTTTTAGCTTGACGGAAATCAAAAAGTGGGTTTATCTGGAGTGAGAGTCGATTCAGTTGTCACGGAGGTTGCTATGAACGTCGGCATCGCCGGCATAGGCATATATATTCCCCCCGAGCGCATGACGGCGGCACAACTTGCGGCTGCCACCGATGTTCCGGAAGATATCATCAGGACGAAATTCGGGATCCAGGGTAAGCCGATAGCCGGTGCCGACGATACGACCGCAGCGATGGGATGGAAGGCTGCCGTAGCTGCGCTCGATGATGCCGGAATCAAGGCGCCGGAAATCGATTTGATCATATGGTGCGGAGCCCAGCACAAGGATTACCCCTGCTGGCTCGCCGGGCTCAATATCGCGGAACGCCTGGGTGCGAACAGGGCGTGGAGCTTCGATATGGAGGCCATGTGCGGCTCGATGATGGCCGCTCTCGATGTCGCCAAGGCGCTCATGCTCGCCAAGGACGACCTCAACACCGTCCTTCTCGTCTCGGGTTATCGCAACAACGACCTCGTTGACCTTTCCTACCCGGCAACCCGCTTCATGATGGATGTCGGTTCGGGTGGTTCTGCCTGCGTGCTGAAGAAGAACCTCGGCCGCAACGAAGTCTTGCAGTCCGCCTTCCGCGGAGACGGGTCGTTTTCGGAAATGTGCGTGGTGCCGGTCCTTGGTTCCAAGGCCTGGCCGCCCAAGGCCGAAGATACGCTCAATGCACATTTCGTCGTGCCCGACGAAGCGACCTTCAAGGGACGACTCCGCGATACGACGATGCCAAACTTTTATGCAGTGATCAGGGAATCGCTTGCGAAATCGGGGCTGTCGCAGAAGGACATCGGCTACCTCGCGATCCTGCACTTCAAGCGGAGCGCGCACTTTGCGGCGTTGCAGGAACTCGGGCTCCGGCCTGAACAGTCCACCTACCTCGAAGAGTATGGCCACCTTGGCCAGAACGACCAGCTGCTTTCGATCAAGCTTGGCCTCGAGGCGGGGAAGATCGCGGATGGCTGCAACATAGTGATGGTCGGCGCGGGCATCGGCTTCGTCTGGGCTGCCAGCACGGTCCGCTGGGGACCAATTCCCGCGCTCGCCAACTGAAATTGGCACTGAGCCAACTGAAATCGGCAATGAATGGAGGGATATCATGGATAGAATGAAAGACAAGATATGTGTCGTCACAGGCGGCGCAAGGGGCATCGGCCGCGCCATCGTGGATCGCTTCGCCGGAGAGGGAGCGAAAATGGTGTTCGCGATCGATGTAAACCCAGCTGCCTTCCCCGAACTCGAAGCCGGGAGGACCAACGTTCGGGGAGCTTCGGTCAATGTCACCGATACCGAAGGCGTCAAGGCCTTCGTCGATTCAGTGGTCGCCGAATTTGGCCGCATCGATGCGCTCGTCAACAATGCTGGCATCACGCGCGACGCGCTCATCCAGAAAATGAGCGACGACGACTGGGCTGCCGTCATCGCCGTCAACCTGACCGGAGTCTTCAAGATGACAAGGGCTATCGCCCCCACCATGATGGCCCAGGGAACCGGCACTGTCGTGTCGATAGCCTCGGTCGTCGGGCTTGATGGCAATATCGGCCAGTCCAATTATGAAGCCGCCAAAGGCGGTATTGTCGCAATGACCAAGGGATGGGCCAAGGAATTTGCGCGCAAGGGTGCAAAAGTCCGCGTCAATTCCGTTTCGCCGGGCTATTGCCGCACGCCGATGCTCGAGACCGTGCCCGAAAAAGTGCTGGAACCGATCATCGCGAAAACGCCGCTTGGCAGGCTCGCCATGCCGATCGACATCGCGAACGCCGTTCTCTTCCTCAGCAACGACGAATCTGCTTTCGTTACTGGGCAGGTTCTGCGCGTGGACGGAGGATTGGTTCTGTAAGCCGTACTCCCCTTTGTGGAATCTGCGCGGATGTGGTTTCCACAAGAGGGATGTACAATAACAGTGGGCATTTACCGGGGCGTCATGCTCCCGGAAAATAAGAAAAACGTGGATGAACGGCCAGGGCCGGGCATCCGGGGAGGTACGGGATGAAGAAATTTCTGATTCTTTCCGCGCTGTGCATTTTCCTCGTATCAGCGGCTTTTGGACAGGGCACCATCAAAATTGGCGGAACCTGGCCACTTGCTGACGTAACGGGCGAGCAGGGCTCCAAGGCCGCACAGCTTGCGGTAGAAGAAATCAACAAGGCTGGCGGCGTACTGGGCCGCAAACTTGAGCTTATCGTCATCGACGACGAACTTAAGGCCGACAAGGGCGTCGCGGCGATCGAGAAACTGGTCACGGTCGACAAGGTAGACTTCCTCATGGGCGGTATGGGATCGGGCGTTGCGCTCGGACAGGTTCCCACCATGAAGAAATACCAGAAGATCGTCATTTCCACCGGTGCTGCGAGCTATAAGGTAGAAGAGGCTCTCGGAAAAGATGCCGACTGGTACTTCCATCTGCATCCGTGGGATTACGAGCAGGGCGCCAGCTACCTCCAGGGCTGGAACGACATCCGCAAGAAATACCCTGCCGTCAAGATAGACAGGATGTTCCTCGCATACGAGGAGGGCGCTTTCGGAAAGGCCTCTTACGACTCGTCGAAAGTCATGTTCGGGAAGGACTACAATTTTGACGGTGCATCCTTCAAGAGCGCGGCCTTAGGCGGCGGTGACTACTCCGCCATGATCGAAGCTGCCAAGGCTTTTAAGCCGGACATCTTCATCTGGGCAGGCTACGATGCCGATGCGCTTCCCATGCTGGAAGCTGCAAAAGCCATGAAATTCAATCCGCCCCTCTTCGTCGGAGCGCCCCCCGGATGGCCGAAGGACTTCGGAAAGTCCCCGCTCGCTGACAACGTGATGCTGTATGGCATGTGGGCACCGTCCATCAACGACGTCAACCCGGTCAGCCTTAAGTTCTACAATGGCTTCGTGGCAAAGTACAAAGCCGAGCCAGCGACTTATTTTGCACCACTGTCCTACTCGGCGGTCTACGTACTCGCCAACGCACTGCAGAAAGCAGGCAAGGCTGCATTCAAGGCTGACGGCAGCGTGGACAACGCCGTCGTGATCAAAGCGCTCGAGGAGACCAAGTATCTGTCCGCCCTTGGCGAAACGATCACTTTCTCGCCCTCGAACATAATCAAGCACCAGGGCATCCGCAACCAGAAAATCCTCCAGTGGCAGAATGGCCGCCAGGAAGTCATCTGGCCGTTCGAAGTCCAGACCAAAACGCCGGTGTACCCATTCCCGGCATGGAAGTGATGCAGACCGACCTGTAGCATAGCATCGTAAGTGGTCCAATCCGCGCAGCGGCAAGGCCTTGCAGAGGTCTTGCCGCTGCGTTGTGAAGCCGCCTTTTTTATTCATGAAATGAGCGGCATTCGGTTTTGGCCGGATACTTGTGATCCGGCATACATTTAATTGAAGGTGATGTGATGGCACATTCCAAAAAAGCCATTCCATGGATAATTGCAGGCGCGGTCGGTGTAATCGGGATATTCCTCTGGAAGCCGACTGTCCTGGTGTATGGCGTCCAGCGGGCAGGGCTCTATGCGTCGATCGCCCTGCCGATGTCGCTCACTTCGGGCATCCTCCATATTGTCAATCTTGCGCATGGCGAACTTCTCATGGTCTCCGCATATATTACCTATACGCTTGCCTTACTTCTGGGGCTCGATCCGCTTCTTGCACTCATCCCCACGATGCTTGTCATGGCGATAGTGGGATTCATCCTTTACGAACTGACGATACGAAAGGCCCTGAAGGGACCGGAACTCAACCAGCTCATTCTTACGTTCGGGATTGGAATCGCACTGAGCCAGATAATTACACTGATATATACGAACCAGACTCGAAAACTTCATCTGGATTATGTCTCGGCCTCGATGACTATCGGCGAGACGAGCTTCGGCATATGGGATTTTACTTTTGTCGCGCTCTCCATCCTGATGACGATCGGCATCAGGATGTTCCTTTCCAGGACAAAGCTCGGAAAGGCGGCTGTGGCCGTTGGCCAGAACCCGAAAGGGGCGTCTATCGTCGGCATCGATGTACAGAAGACCTATGCGATGGTCTTTACGATTTCGGTCGTCCTCGTGGGAATCGCAGGGTCCTTCTTCCTGACCCGGCAGTCCCTTTTCCCCTCCGTAGGCAGCCCATTCACAATGAAATCATTCAGCCTGATAGCCATGGCGGGAGTTGGAAGCATTTCGGGCGTCCTCTATTGCAGCCTGGCCCTTGGAATCGCAGAGGCGATAATCAATGGAATTCCCCACATGTCGGGATGGTCGGACATCGTGTTCTTCCTGATCATCATCATCACAATCGCCGTGAGGGCAAAAAAAACGAGGAAAATATGAAGCGTGCAACATCATACATCCTTCCGGTGGCCCTCGTCGCCCTCGGCGTTCTTTTCCCCTTATTCTTTGGACCTTATCCGCAGACGGTCGCCAGAACCATCTTCAAGTACATGGCGCTCGCGCTCACATGGGACATGCTTTTCAGGTCCGGCCAGGTTTCCTTCGGTATTGCAGGATTCTTCGGGCTCGGTACCTATGCGGCCGCCTTGCTGGCATTGAAAGCCGGATTCTCTTATCCGCTCGCAATTCTTGCAGGTGCGCTGATTTCGGGCATCTTTGCCTATATATTGGGCTTCCTCGTCCTTCGCCTGCGCGGTACCTATTTCTCGATCACCACGCTGGCACTCGCCGAAATATTCAGGGTCATCCTCCGAAACTGGACTTCGTTTTCAGGCGGACCGGAAGGGATAGTCCTGCCACAGATCATCTTCAACGGCGATTCGCGCTGCCTCTACTGGATTGGCCTCGCTGTCCTGCTGGTCGTCGTCGTTGTTTCGCAGTACTTCGAGAAATCGAAGCTGCATTTCTCGCTTATTTCGATCCGCGACAATGAAGTGAGCGCCCAGACTTCAGGCGTCAACATTTTTAGAACCCTGCTTGTTGTTTTTACGGTCACTTCCTTCCTGCAGGGTCTTATCGGCGCGGTCGATGTGGTGTCAGTGGGATACGCGATGCCTGATTCGGCCTTCGATTCCAACTACACGCTGCTTCCGCTCGCCATGGCGCTGCTTGGTGGCCAGCACTCGACCTGGGGGCCCATCATCGGATCGGTGCTCCTCGGCGTGGCTTCCGAATACCTCAAGCTTAAGATCCCCTACGGGCACCTTCTCGTCTATGGCGTAATCATCATCCTGGTCATTCTCTTCATGCCGGAAGGCCTGATTGGCCTCTTCCGCAAGAAGAAGGGGGCAAAGCGTGGCTAAACTGACGACGAAAAACCTGACTAAGCACTTCGGCGGCCTCGTCGCTGTCCAAAATGTCAGTTTCTCCATCTCCTCCGGCGAGATTCTCGGCATCATCGGGCCGAACGGCGCCGGAAAGACAACTTTTATCAACCTAATCTCGGGCATCTACATGCCCAGTTCGGGAACTATAGAATTCGAAGGCGTGGACATAAGCCTCATGCCGGCCTGCGAAAGGGCAAAGATCGGCATTGCGCGTACCTATCAGCTCATACATCCTATGGAAGACCTCAACCTGATCGAGAATATCATGGTGGGCTTCCTTTTTGCCGGCAACAAGTCGATGAAGGAAGCCCGTCGCCTCGCGACCGAGCTTTGCGAATCGATGGGCCTCAGAGACCTGGACCGCGAAGTCAGCCAGCTCACCATGCTCGAGGTCAAAAAGATGGAAATCGCCCACGCGATGGCCAATACTCCAAAGCTTCTGTTCCTGGATGAGATCATGGCCGGCCTCAATTCGGATGAGACCAAAGAGATGATCGCGCTCGTAAAGCGCCTGGCCAAAGAGAGAGATCTCGCCGTTGGCGTCGTCGAACACGTCATGGGCGTCATCCGCGAGCTCACCGACAGGGTAATAGTTCTGGAATCCGGTGAGATTATAGCCGAAGGCCCCTACGAGACAGTCTCGAAAGACAAGAGGGTCATCGAAGCATATCTTGGAGGAACCGCCTGATGCTGAAAATAGATAATCTCGTATGCGGCTATGGACGCATGCAGGTACTCGAGAATGTGTCCCTGGAGATCGGCGCGGAGTCCGTGGGGCTCTTTGGCCCCAACGGAGCCGGCAAATCAACGCTCATCAGTGCAACCATGGGTATGATAAAGCCCTGGAAGGGAAGCATAGAGTTCAATGGCGAAAGCCTGCTTGGCAAGGAAACTTACCAGATGGCCAGGCTCGGCATAGCCCTTGTTCCCCAGGAACGCGAGCTTTTCCCTGGCATGAGCGTCGAGGACAACCTGATGCTCGGCGCTGCCTATATTCCCCATGCCCAGGCCAAGTCGGAGCAGCAGATCGAAAAGGTGTTCACGCTCTTCCCCATCCTCAAGGAACGGAGAAAGCAATACGCTGGCACCATGTCGGGCGGGCAACAGCGGATGGTGGCGATAGCCCGTGCGCTGATGTCGGATCCCAAGCTCCTTATCCTCGACGAGCCTTCGCTGGGACTCCAGCCCTCGATAGTGGCCGAAGTTTTCGATGTTCTGAAAGAGCTGAAGAAAACGGTCTCAATTCTCGTAACCGAGCAGAATGTGCGGGAAAGCCTCAAGGCCATTGACCGGGGCTGCGTCCTCGAAAACGGGAAAATCGTCCTGGAGGACAGCGCCGACGGGCTCAAGACGAACCCTTATGTGCTCAAGTCCTATCTCGGCCTTTGAAAGAGGGGCTGGGATCAAAGGAATTATTTCAAAGATTTCTGTCTAGAATTGGAGGTCAGGGATTTCTATATGCCGAAAACGTTGATCAATGGTGTGCAGATTCATTATGAATTGATGGGTGAAGGGGAAACGACACTGGTTTTCCTCAATGGAATTGCAATGAGCATCGCCCACTGGAAGCCGATGATCGAGGCGATGGGCAGTGGTTATCGATGCCTGTGCCATGACATGAGAGGGCAGACGCTCTCCGGCAAGCCTGACGAAGCGTACAGCATGAAAGGGCACGCCGATGATCTCGCCGCATTGATGGACAGTCTTGGCATCGGGAGGGCACACATCATCGGGACCTCCTATGGTTCCGAAGTGGGGATGGCTTTTGCCTTCCTCTATCCGGAAAAATGCCAGTCGCTGTCGGTCATCGATGGCGTAAGCGAGCTGGACCCAGTCCTGATAGCGGCCGCGGATTCCTGGATCGCCACGGCAAAGCTTGACCCGATCGCCTTCTATCGCACGCTGCTTCCCTGGACTTACTCCTCGAAATACATAAAAGAATGTGGCGATGTGCTTGCAGCAAGAGAAAAATCAATGCTGAGCCTGCCAAAAGAGTGGTTCACAGGCTTTGTCAGGCTCTGTGAGGCTTTCAAGCAGATCGACATGACGGCGGACCTGCACAGGATTGTCTGTCCCACGCTGGTCCTTGTCGGCTCGAAGGATATTCTCAAACCAAGGCGGTTCTCGAAAATCATTGCAGACAATATCCCGGGCGCCGTTCTGCGGACAGTCCCCGAGGCAGGACACGCGTCGGTGATAGAAAGGCCGGCAGTCGTGGCCCGCATGGAAACCGGCTTTATCAGCCAGCATGCATGAGCTGTCATGCATGAGTCGCAAGGAGGTATCATGATCAGCGATTTTGCCATGGTGCAAGGCATGCAGCTTTTCTATGTCACTGCAGGGACCGGAATCCCGCTTGTCTATATACATGGGAACACCGGTTCCAGCCGGTGGTTCTCGCGGGTGATGGAGCTGCCTGGATTCCAGACATATGCGCTCGATCTGCCCAATTTTGGGCGCTCGCAGGCGCTGCCGGGGGATGTGGATATCCATCGCTATGCGGATGCCGTTGTGGGCTTCATCGATGCGATGAAACTGCAGAATCCGGTTATCGTCGGGCATTCGCTCGGCGGAACGGTTGCACAGTCGCTGGCGGGCAGATATCCCGATTCGGTCCGCGCCATGGTCCTGGTGGATTCATCAACACCCGCAGGATTGATCACACCCAAGGAACACTATCCCTTCATCGAAATAATGAGAAGCAACCGCGCCGTTCTTTCCAATGCGCTGCATGCGACCACGCCGACGCTTACCGACCAAGTGCTTTTCGAAGCCCTTGTCGATGATGCAATATGCATGGCGCAGAACGCCTGGGTTGGCAACGCAGATGCTCTCGGCCATTTCGATGTGAGTGCACAGACGGCTTCTTTCGGGAAGCCGGTGCTCGTCATCTGGGGAAGAAAGGATTCCATCATCAATGAGGAGATGGCCCGAGCCACCGCTGCTGCATACCCCAATTCCGTGCTGAAAATTGTGGAGACGGTGGGGCATTCGATCATTGTCGAAGATCCTGTGCAGTTCAAGGACCTGCTAGAGCAGTTTCTTGCAGCTTTACCTCGTTAAGTAATACTCCAAGGAGGGCATATGTCCAAGGTTAGCATTGTAGGCGGTTATAACACGGCTTTTGGCAGTTTCGTCAAGAAAGACAAGGAAAAAGGAACTGTCACCGATCTCAAGAGCATTTATGACCTTCTGACCGAGGCAGGGAAAGGCGCAATCGCCGATGCGGGCATCGAAGCATCCGATGTGGATGCGGTATGGGTAGGCTCCTGCGCGCCAGGCATGTTCGCCAACCAGGAACATCTCGGAGCGGTGGGCGTAGAAATTGCTCCCGAAGCCCTGCGGCTCAAACCAATGAACAGGGTAGAGTGCGCCTGCGCTTCCGGTTCAGTGGCCCTTTTCAACGCAATGTATGCCGTCGAATCAGGCAGGATTAATGTCGCCCTCGTCGTCGGCGTGGAGAAGATGAACCTCCTCGATACGAAGGGCGTTACCCATGCCCTGGCAACCTGCTCGTACTGGCCGGAAGAAGGTGCTTTCGGGATGACCTTCCCCGGGCTGTTCGCCGAATATGCAAAAGGCTATTCCGCTCATTACGGTATAGACAAGGATACACTGGCCAGGATGCTGGCGACCGTGTCTGCCATGAATTACAGGAACGCACTGGAAAACCCCCTCGCCCATTTTGGAAAGGGGGGCCCTGCAGACAGGCTCGGGCTCATGACAGCCGATGCGATCCTCAACCTTCCACCCGAAAAAAATCCGATCATTGCTGAGCCTTTGCGGCTGCATGACTGCTCGCTCGTGACCGATGGCGCTGCGGCGCTCGTCATAACGCGGAGCGATTCGACGCTGGCCAAAAGCAAGAGATCCGTCAAGATCGCGGGTATCGGCCACGCCAACGAACGCCTGTCGCTTTCCGCGCGGCCCAACATGTATGAGCTGATGGCGGGAAAAGTGGCCGTCAGGGAAGCATTTGGCGAAGCCGGGATCACGATCAAGGACGTCGATCTGGCGGAAGTCCATGACTGTTTCACGATCAACCAGCTTCTCTGCACCGAAGCACTCGGGCTGTCGGCGGATGGCCGCGCGGGCTACGACTACATGGATGGCAGGTTCGACCAGGATGATCCGCAGTGCTCGGTCAACCTTTCTGGCGGTCTCAAGGCGAAGGGACACCCAGTCGGAGCAACCGGCGTTTCGATGAATGTCCTCCTGTACAAGCAGCTTATCGGCGAGCCGATTGGCGCGGTGCCGAAGAAGGGCAAGCCTTCGGTAGGCGTCGTGCTCAATGTCGGTGGGAGCTCGGTTACGAATTGCGTGTCGGTGCTCGTAAAGGAATAGTCTTAAGGAGTAAGGCGAAAGCAGCCTGCTGCCCAGCACGAGCCGCAGCCCGTGCTGGCGATGTATCAGGCTTTCGTGACGAAGCGCTTGATCTTCTTTGTCGTAGTCATCTCCAGCGGCTCGCGCAGTGTGATGACGCGGGTTATCTTCTGGTAGGGCAGAAGCTTCTGGTTCACCTGCTCGACAACTTCGTGCATGTGCTTGTCGGCAAGCCTCCAAGCCTCTTCCCCATCCCCGGAAAGTTGCTTGAGCCAATCCTGGTCTGGATATATGAGGGCTTCGATCTCTTCGGAGATAGTCTGGGATTTCTGGTAATAGCCGCGGATCATCACCTGCTCGATTTCGCCGTAGAGCTGGAAGCGGTCTTCGATTTCCTCAGGATAAACATTTTTGCCGCCTTCGGTAACGATCATGTTCTTTGCCCTTCCCGTGAGATAGAGATAACTCTCCTCGTCGAGATAGCCGAGGTCACCGGTCCGGAAGTAACCATCTTCGGTGAAGACGGCCCTTGTCTCTTCCTCCATCTTGTAGTAGCCAGCCATGACCATCGAGCCTTTTACCACGATTTCTCCGATCCCGTCCTCGTTGGGGGCCAGGATCTTCATATCGACGCCGGGGAGCGTCTTGCCGACTGAAGTTTCCTTGTAGTGATCGGTAGGATTGAGGGTAAGAATGGGGGAGGTCTCCGTGAGACCGTAGCCTTGCACGAAATCGATGCCCAGCTCGTTGTATTTTTTGAATACGGAAGGAGCGAGCGGGCCGCCACCGGATATGCAGATTCGTATGCTTGAGAGACTTGCCTTCTCGAGGATCGAGTGGAAGAGACTCCGGCCCGGATTCACTTTGAATACCTTTTTGGTGAAGCCGGACAGGCTCATCGCGGCGGATATGAGACCATATACGAACGGACCTTTCTCCTTGATTCCCTTGATAATCCCGTTGAGGAATTTATTGAAAAGGAGTGGTACGGCGAGGAACATGGTCACCTTGCCTTCGTTCAGCTCGTGCATGATCTGCTTCACGACCATCCGCTTGCCAAAGACCACCTCGGCACCTACCGAGATTGCCTCGATGAATACGGCGAGCATCGTGTAGGAATGATGGATCGGAAGCAGGGCATAAAAGATATCAGTATTATAGATGGTCATATTGCCCTGCGCAGCGAAACAGTCGGATACAAGATTCCTGTGAGTGAGCATGACACCCTTCGGGTTGCCCGTTGTTCCGGATGTGAACATGATGGCCGCCAGGTCGGTTTCGGTTGCGGGAATGAGCGGTGGAAGTGCCTCTGCGCTGCCTGCATCGAGCGTATAGATATAATCGGTGCCGCCTTCATAGAGTGAGACGACTTTAAGCAGCTGGGGACATTCGGACTTCAGCTCTCCGTATTTTTCTTCGTCGACAAAAAGAACCTTCGTATCGCTCGCGCGGATGAGGTTGGCGGCTTCGGCTACCGTGAGCTGATAATCGATGGGCACTACGACGGCCCCGGCCTGCAGGACCGCAAGATAGGCGACTGCCCATTCGGGCGAATTTTTGCCAGTGACGGCGACTTTTGAGTTTTTCCCGACGCCGAGGGAGCGAAGATAATCGGCAACTTTCAGAATCTGGCCATATGCTTGCCTGTAATTCAGGGTTTTTCGCTCAGGTGAAAAGACGGTAAAACAGGCGCGATCGGGAAATCGGTCGGCGTTGATGCTGAAAAGCTCGGGAATTGTGGGCCATTCGCCCTTGAATGTCTTGCCTCGATAGGCCTCGAGAAATGCTCCTGGCTGTTCGTTACCCATTCCATCTCCTTGCTTGGCTTCTGTCTTTTTGCCTCACATAATTTCGAATAGTGTCATTATGAAATAAAAAATGATTGTTGAAAAGATGTCCG
>JAJFUL010000120.1 GCA_021372425.1 Spirochaetaceae bacterium | reverse complement strand
CAAACCCTTTCAGCGCCTTCCTTTTTGGCTCCTGAGATGAGCGCATCGATCTCTTTCTGCGTCATTTCCTGCTTGACGGGTGGTTCGGGCGAAGGAGCAGGGCTCGGAGGTGGCGGGGTAGGCATAGGGCCAGGAGATGGTGCCGGAGCGGGACTTGGCCCAGGCGTGGGAGCATCGGGCGCCATCAGAAACCGACTCTGAAACATTTTCATGGGATCCATTATTTGACCTCCTTGGTCTTACACATAAACTTGTTCACGGCCGCGCTGTCTCGTGCGGCCAGTATCATCAATAAAGTCACGCATTTCTGCTTGTCGATCGCGCACTAACGCCTTGGCCCGCCTGATTGCGCCTTCTTCTCCGAGAGCCTCGTATACTTGCACCTCGCGTTTTGCGGCCCTGATCGATCGCTCGATCGCGCGTTGCTGTTGGCTTTCCTGATAGATTCGTTTGTTCTCCACCCGCTTTTCAGGCGTATCGTCCGGTGAGTAAGCCTGTCGGCTGATTCCGGGGAAAAATGGGTATGTTTGGTGACCACAATTAATCCCCAGGAGGCCCGCCGGTTCGCCGTAACTCGTCGAATTGAAGGCCGGATGCTCCTTGGAGTTGCCGGAGAGGGAATAGATTCGCCCCTGGTAGGGCTCACACAGCGGACGGGCTCCTGCATGGGCTGAAACCTCGATCAGATCAGCGCCGTACTCCTGTGCCCGCTCCATCTGTACTTCTGTCGTCACGCGCCGGACGTTCGAGCGAATCACCATATTGGCATAAGCCTCGGTAGTCCATTGCCTGCCGGCCTTATCCACGATCGACGGCACGCCGGACTCTGCCCATTCGCGCACGGTTCTTACTAGGGCCTCATGGCCGGTCATTGAGCCAGTGAGTACCTGTGCCGTCGTCCGGTTGATGGTGTGCACATAGAGATCGCCGGACTTTTCGAGCATCGTCGCCATGGCAAGATTCATCTGATCCTTTGCTGTGGCCTGCCATGCCGCAATAGTCTTTTTGATAGTGGCATCCGCATCGATCGGCAATGGATTCAAAAGCTGCGCCCCTTTCTCTCTCGCCTTGGTATAGATTCCCTCTCCCTTGATGAGCTGATCCATGGCGGCCTGCTCGACCTCTGACAGTGTGCCGGAGATGATCGCCTCTCGGTAATGATCGATGATGGTCTGGACATCCTTCGTCAATGCACCAAGTCTGCGCAGACAGTCTATTTTCCACTCGGCCGAGGCTATGTTCCCCTGCCGCAGGTGCCGGGCGATTTCCGAGAGGATATCGCTCTCTGCCTTGTAAAGCAGATCAGCCGAGCTGGCAGAGCTGGGAAGATAGGCGTTGACCGCATCTTTCATGTGAGCGGAACCACCTTGCCGGCGGGGCTGGCAGCCTTTGACATAGCAGCTTTGGCAACTCCGGCCTCGGCCTTCTTTTTGTCGATCGACGCCTGCTTGCGCTTGCGGTAATCGGCGTAGAGCCATGGAGAGCGCACGGCGAGGACTATCTTCCCGATGATGTTCGGGCGATAGATGGCGATCGTGTCACGCCAAAACCATTTGAACGACAGGTCGTTCTCACGCATAAGCCCCAGAGACTGTGCATAGGCGATTTTCTTCCGTGACGGCTGTCGATTATAAAGGTCTTCCGTCATGCGGTATATCTGCTGATTTCCCATTACCGCCAGATCAGAATCCTTTATCGGTTTAACCCTGAAAAACCGGCAAAACTCAAAGTATTTTTGCACTACGTGCTCGCGGTCGCGCTCTCCCTTGTATCCTTTTTCATGCAATGTCGGCTCCGACATATATACCTCCCTGCTCTCTTGCTCTCATGATCCGGTGCCGAACAGTGCGTCGGCTCCGACGGTCTTTTTCTCGCCCTTGATTTTGGCGGCCATAGCGATGGCGTCCTCTTTGCTTGTGTGGTGTATCTTCACAAGTGCCGATTCGAGATCCAGAAGGCCGTTTTGATAGAGCTGCGAATAATAATTCGCTCTGGCGGTTCTGTCTTCGATGACGCTGTCGTCCCAGGCGATCGTTACCTCTTTGTCGGTGGCCCCTGGGATATTGTAAGTCTTTCCAAGTTCGTTGATGACCGTAAAGATGTGTTTTAGGCCCGCGTCCAGATTGTCCCGTAAGCCAGCCATCGTCTTGTAGGTATGCGAATTTTCAGAGATGACTTCGGTCGCAGTTTTTACGCTCGTTCCGTCGAAACTGAAATAGCCGGCGTCGAAGCCGGTCTGCATGGCAAGAATATCGAGCATGGTCTGAATTGCGCCCTTGAATTGTTCCGAACGAATGTCAAAGGTCAGGTCGGACGGTTTGAATTTTTCAGCGTCGTCGCCTTCAAGGCGCAGGAACA
>JAJFUL010000098.1 GCA_021372425.1 Spirochaetaceae bacterium | reverse complement strand
TTCGATCTTGGGGTCGAGACGGCCTTCAAAATTGTCGCTGCAATGGCTGGCGGCATTTTCGAGCATATCGGCCAGCGCCTTGGCTCTTTTCGTATCCAGGCTCGGCATCGTTTCGAGAATATTCGTCATCCGGCCAAAGCTGGCCTGGTCGGAATCGGTATTCCTGGCCAACTCTTCCGTGATAAGCTCTTCGCGATCGACGAGAAGCGCGGGGCCCATGACGAGGGCGCCGACTGACATGGCTTCATTCCTGACGATGGCAACGGTAATCAAAAGGCTGTCGGGGCAGAAAGACATATAGGCGCCGCCAAATCGCTCGGACTGCCTGATGCCTTCCTTCAGCACGGAAGCGCATGTCGAAATTGCCGACTCTCCTGAATCGGCGGACTGGAAACAGAGCCTGCAGCTGGACTCGATGCTGTCGCCTCCGATGAAATTACCCCGGGAATCCACGGCACGGCAAGGAACCTGGGTGGCACAAGCGAAAGCCTCCGCCTCGCGTTGGAGGATTCCAATGGCCCTGTTTTCGATATTTTCCTGCGGTTCGGGCACTGGGTGGAGATGGCTGCTGTTACCCATCAATTTCACCTTCTATAATCCGGACGTCGTTTCCGGGAAAAGCATGGCTTCTGAAAAATGCGCAATAAAATCCGCGCGTCCGGACAGCTCGATGTTTATACAATGCCGTGCCAATTCGCTGCAGACATCGAGGGTGCCCCTTCTCAGCGCTACTATTCCTGCGCCTGCCAGCGATGAATTTCCGACCGATTGAATATTGCCTGAAAAAGCCTTCGGAAGCAGGCCGATGGCAATGGCCGAAGCAGGGTCTAGCCGTGATCCAAAACCTCCCGCCAGATACACCTTTTGAATCTCGGGTGGGTGGAGGCCCGATTCGCTCATGAGAATTTCTATACCTGCGGCTACCGCAGCCTTTGCCAATTGGACTTGGCGGATGTCGTCCTGCGTGATGGAGATTCCTGTCGTCCTGTCCAGCAAGATGGCTGGTTTGCCCCTGTGGATGATAAAATACTCGGGCCTCAAGGATTCGCATGAAGGGCAGATGCGCCCAGTCTCATCAATTACGCCTGCCTGCAGCATGCAAGCCACTGCATCGAGAATTCCGGATCCGCAGATCCCAATTGGCCTGCCCCCCCCCAATACGGAAATGCTGATCCTGCCCTGCCGGATTGCCACATGATCTATCGCATCAGGAACCGAGGGGCATCCGAATTCTATCGCTGCGCCCTCAAAAGCCGGCCCTGCAGCGGCGGAACAGCACCAGCTCCGGCCACCGGAAAAAAGCATCATCTCGCCATTGGTGCCAAGGTCCAGAAAAAGGCTCGATCCCTGTTTTTCCTTGTGCAGGCCGCATGCCATCGCGCCTGCGACAATATCCGCGCCTACATAGGCGGAAATGCCGGGTATGAAAATAATCTGGCAATTCCTGTTGAATGGCCATTCCGAAATGTCTTCAGGAATTGGCATATCGAAGCTGGCATTGAAGACGGGAACGAACGGAGCTCTCGCGATGCCTGCCGGATTGACGCCGGCCAGCAGGTGTAGCATCGTTGGATTGCCTGCGATGACAAGTCTCCTGATATCTTCCGTTTTTTTGGCTGCCATCTCGGCCAATTCGAGCAGCATCCTGCCGATCTGTCCGCGTATGCCGTCTCTCAGACGGGCGAAAAATTGGGGATTTTCCGCGGCGCTGATGCGCGAGATTACATCGGCGCCGGCCCAGCGCTGGGTATTTGCCTCGGCCATTGTTCCGAGAATTTTATCCGATCTCGCATCAAGGAGGCGAATTGCAACGGTGGTTGTTCCAATGTCTACCGCCGCAGCAAGCAGAGCCACTGGCCTTTCTTTCTCGACGCTGGCATGGCAGGAATCCGTTGCCCCATATTGCAAAACCGCAGAGACCGATCGGTTGTCTGCATCAAGAATCGAACCCAGGCACCTTGCGGTCTGCAAAGGGGCGCTGAAATGCAGGCCGATGGCATTTTCAATACGGTCCATTTCTGATTCCGTGTTGCCCAATGTCGGCTTGGAGAACTCGATGTCTTTCTCTGCAAATGCCGATTCGCCATCAGGCAGCGGCAGAATTGAATCATTGACAGCCTGGATGGTTCTTTCTTCGACCTTTATCAATGCCTGCCCGTTTTTCCAGAATTTCGTGCCACATGCAAGCGCTGTATGGAATGTCAACTGTCCTGTTTCCAGCTCGGCCCGATCACCCGCGCCCGGATTTGTATCCGCATCCGCTGCATTAATCTGTGCGAACTTTATGTCGAGCGCATCGGATGCGGTTTCCACTAGGCATTTCCCGCAGATCCCATTTCCTCCGCAGGGTGATTCCACAGGGATGCCGGCTCTCTGCATCGCCTCGAAAAGCGTTTCGCCAGCATTTCCCGAGATCGAATACTCCATACTACAAAGCATACCCGGAAATCTGCCAGGTGTATATGAAAATTTTTCGCTAAGTGTGGCAAATATTCAAAATTTTTACAAGACAGCGTTCCAAACCGGACTTATACTTTTTTATCTTAAGGAGAAGCCATGCTATGGAGGTGGCCATGTCGATTTTCGATGATATTTCGTTGTCGCTTCAGACGGGAAAGCTCAAGGAGACAAAAGAAAGTGTCCAGCTCGCGTTGGATGAAAAGCATTCAGCGAACGAAGTGCTGAATGCGCTCATGGATGGAATGTCGATAGTCGGCGATAAATTCAAGAAAAATGAGGTTTTCGTGCCGGAAGTGCTAATAGCGGCGCGCGCCATGAATGGCGGAATGGTTGTCCTCAAGCCCTATCTCGTCTCCGAAGGCGTCAAGGCCAAGGGGAAGGTAGTTATAGGGACTGTTAAGGGAGACCTTCACGATATCGGCAAGAACCTTGTAAAAATGATGATCGAAGGGCGCGGGATCGAAGTGGTCGATCTCGGTACGGATGTTTCGGCCGAGCATTTCGTGCAGGCGGCACAGGCTGAGAATGCGGGCATCATCTGTTGCTCGGCCTTGCTGACGACGACGATGACGGAAATGAAGAATGTGGTGCAGAAAGCCGAAAACGCAGGCATCCGCAACTCGGTCAAGATAATGATAGGTGGCGCGCCTGTCACCGAATCGTTCCGAAAATCCATTGGAGCCGACTATTATACGCCTGACGCTGCAACAGCCGCTGAAGTCGCCGCTTCGATTTTCGCTACGGTAAAAGGATAGTTTGATGATGACGGGGAAGCAGAGAGTTGTCGCGGCATTTTCGGGCAAACCAACCGACCGGACCGTATGGGTCCCCTTCGCAGGAGTTCATGCTGGCAAGCTGAAAGGCTACAATGCATATCAGGTACTGACTGATATCGAAGCATTGGTCTCCTCGCTGCTCGAGGCGAACAGGCTCTATGATCCTGATGGCCAGCCGGTTGTTTTCGACCTCCAGATAGAGGCTGAAGCGTTGGGCTGCAAGCTCCTCTGGTCTGACCGGTCACCGCCGACAGTTGTAGAACACCCGCTTGCCGAGGATTATGCCATACCGACCAGCGTTCCCGGTCCCGCAGATGGCAGAATAGGTCTCTGCCTTGAAGCCATGAAAAGAATGAAAGCAGAGGTTGGTGACAGGACCGCGCTTTATGGCCTGATTACGGGCCCGTTGACGCTTGCTTCGCATCTGCGCGGAACAGATCTCTTCATGGACCTGATCCTGCAACCCGAAAAAGCTGTGGACCTGCTGGCTTATTGCCTCGAGGTTGCCAGAAAAATGGCTGAGTATTACGCAGGCACAGGCATGGATGTCATTGCCGTGGTGGACCCGATGGTCTCTCAGATAAGTCCTGACCATTTCAACGAATTTCTCTCTCCCGTGTATGGCGAACTTTTCAGTCACATACGCTCGATGGGTATATTCTCCTCGTTTTTTGTCTGCGGCAACGCGACCAGAAACATAGAGCCCATGTGCCAGACCAGGCCGAATGGCATTTCGGTGGATGAAAATGTCGATCTGATAGCGGCAAAGAAGATCACTGATTCATACGACATCACAATAGGCGGGAACCTGCCGCTTACGACGGTCATGCTGATGGGGAACCAGGCCGAAAATGCCAGAGCTGCGCTCGATCTCATAGAAAGAGCCGGCGACAGGCGTTTCATGCTGTCACCAGGTTGCGACATGCCTTACGATACGCCTTCCGAAAATGTGATCGCCATCGCGCAGGCCGCTCATAATCCCGACCTTGCACGCAGCATTGTCCAGGCATGTGAAAATTCCGCAACCGATTCCTTCGATATTCCAGTCGAAATTCCCGATTATGCCAGCCGTGCGTTTCCGCTTGTCGAAGTGTTTACCCTTGATTCTTCAAGCTGTGCCGCCTGTACGTATATGATGGCCGCCGCAAAGGACATGAAGGACATCTTTGGGGACAGGGTCGAAGTGGTAGAATACAAATATACTGTTCGTGAAAACGTTGCGCGATGCAGGGCCGTTGGCGTAAAGAATCTTCCATCAATCTACATCGATGGAAGATTGGCTTGGTCTTCGATTATCCCGTCGCGGAACGAATTCAAGGCGGAAATTGAAAAAGCGATTGCATCGCACGAAGTGTAAATCGCACAACGCCAAAATCAGAAGACATTGGTTTCATCCTGCAATTCTTCCTCATCTTCAACCCTCTCCCATTTGCTTATGTCTGAGATGAGCGTGGCCGTGTTGTAATTGAAAATGATGTAAGTCTTGTCGCCGGACTTGGAAAAATAGAATTTTTGCACCGATGGTGATTTGTCTGAGCTGGTGATCTGCACATAATACTCTTTTTCTTTTTTGCTTGTGTGATGTTCATCGTAAAGGACTTCCCATGTGAATTTGTAGGTGTTTGTCTTGTCTGAGTACACGAAAATTGATTCGCCGGTGCCATCATCGCGAAAAGCGTAGTAATGCAGGTATTTGGAGAATGCTTTTATGCTTTTCTCCATCTCGTTGAGATTAGTGGAGACGGAATAATAATCACCTTCAGGGCTTATTCCCATGAGGTCGGTATCGAGCCATTTCCCCAGGATCAGTGTGGCAAGGTTGGACTGCGCAGCTGCGCTGGATGCAAGCAGAAGAGCGAATACAAGAAAGGCCCCCAGTCTTTTCATGAAACCTCCGATGAAAATCATGGCTGGTCTATTTTCCGGCGCTCGGTACACTATTTCCCGGCAAATGTTTTACTTCTTGATTTTTGCAGGCCTGCCGCGCTTGGTTTTGGGTTTGGACGCGATGGCGGGCACCGCTGGTTTTGTTTCGGTTTTCTTTACTGTCTTTCTGGCGGCCGGGGCTGCAGCAATGGTTTTTAGAACCTTGTCCGCTGGCTTTTTCGAAACTTTTGCTATCGGCTTTTTCGCGACCTTGGGCATTGGTTTTGGCGACATCTTTCCTTCTTTCTCAATTAGCGAATCCAATGCGGCTGCAATTTTTTTCAATTTTGCAGCATAGTCATCAAGCTGTTTGCCAATTTTGCCGAACGAATTCAGTGTTGATTTATCCATGATTCCTCCATTTCTATTAATTATATGCCCAAAACTAAAAAGTACAATATGGTTTTCAGCAATACCATCATGCTTGCGAGCAAACACTCACTATTTCGTTTTGCTGCGCCACAGGAATGCCGGAATTCCTGGACGGCCGGGCTTTCCTCGATTAGACTAATTGATATGAGAGCCAGCAACACGGAGGTCTTCGTGAAAAATCGCCTGCGGATGATTGCTCTGTCTTCTATTTTCATCTTCATCTTCATTTTCATTGGAGTGGCCGGAATTTCTGCCGGGCCTTTTGGTCTTGAATTTGGCATGTCGGAAGCGGAGCTTGAAGAAATTGCGTTTATCGATGAGGAAACCGAAAGCGGATATTTATGGATAATTCCGCCAAAACCGAGCGAAGATTTTACTGAATATTATGTCCGTATCTCGCCTTCCATTGGCATTTTCGAAATACAGGCATTGGGTAAAATACTTGAGACCTCTGCCAAGGGCGATGAAATTCGGGCTGAATTCAGGAAGATCGAAAAATTCCTCATACAGAAATACGGTAAGCCGACGAGTACTTATGACTCGATTGAAACAGACAGTGCGCTGTCGGATCCCGAGGACTGGATGAAGGCAATTCAGACGGGAGACCGCTATTTCGAGTCGTATTGGATCGCGGAAGACGGCGCGGAGCTTCCCGGCAAAATGAATTTCATCCTCCTGGAAATCGATGCGATGGAGGACGATGAAACGCAGGCCTATCTGGTTTTGATATACGAGTCAGTCGATTGGGAAGAAGGCGATGCCGATGCCTGAGCTCTCACGGCTGATTAATAACATAAATCGCACATCACGCTAGATAAATAAGCTCCCGACAAGCCTGACCAGAAAAGCCAGCAGCCAGGCAAGCGCGAGCGAGTAGACAACCTGGAAGGCGGCCCATTTCGATCCTGCTTCGCTCTTGATGGTCGCGATGCTCGCGAAGCATGGTGGCATTACAAGTACGAACACCATCATGCAAAGGGCCACCAGGGGATTCATCGTGGGGTCGGCGCGCAGCGCCTCCCGCAGGCCAGCCGTGCTTTCAGCACCGCCGGCTCCGCCTTGCCCTCCGGCTCCATAAAGTATTCCCAGCGTGGACACGATCAGTTCCTTTGCCGTGAAGGCAGGAATTAGCGCAACGCCTATCTTCCAGTTGAAGCCAAGCGGCTTGATCGCTGGCTCGACGAATTTGCCGATACGGCCGGCCAGGCTGTACTCGAGTTTGTATTCATCCGTATGGGGACCATCGGCGGGCACGGGGAATGTCGTGAACATCCAGATGACGACCGAGGCCAGGAGGACGACCGTTCCGGCTTTTTTCATGTATTGCCAGGTCTTTTCCCAGACATGCCAGAAGATTCCGCGGACCGTTGGCATCCGGTAAGGAGGAAGTTCCATCACAAATGGAGTGGTTTCGCCTTTCAGTACGGTCTTTCGGAGGAAAACGGTGGACAGGAACGACAGGATGACGCCAGCCAGGTAGATTGCCATGACGACATTAGCCGCATTTCCCGGGAAGAAGGCGCCTGCCAGCAACACATAGACGGGCAATTTCGCGCCGCAGCTCATGAAGGGGACGGCGAGTATCGTCGCGATGCGGTCCTTGGGGCTTTTCAGCGTCCGGGTAGCCATGAGGGCGGGCACCGAGCAGCCAAAACCCAGCATGAGGGGCATGAATGACTGCCCGTGCAGTCCGAAAGCGTGCAGGAAATGGTCGGTAAGAAAAGCTGCCCGCGACATGTAGCCGGTATCCTCAAGGATCGAAATGCAGAGAAAGAGGATGACGATCAGAGGGATGAAAGATAGAACGCTGCCAACGCCACCAATTATGGCGTTGATAAGGAAAGATTGCAGGAGCCCGGGCTGGATCGTCTGTTCCACCAGCGCGGACAGCGCGGTAGTGCCGCTTTCCAGCCACGAGACAGGGTAAGCCCCAATAGTGAATGTCAGCTTGAAAATACCCCAGATTACGAGGAAAAACAGCGGCAGGCCAAGATATTTGTTCATCAGGAAGCGGTCGATCTTTTCTGTCGGCGAGACCTTTTTAGTGGGCGTCTTCCGGACTGCCTCTGCACGGGCGCCGTGGATGTAGCCATACCGCTGTTCGGTTATGACAATTTCCGATTCCTTGCCGAAATGCTTTCTTATCCACTGACGATCGGCTTCGGCCTGATCACGGATCGACTCGCCCCGGGGACTCTGCCCCAGCTTCCTGATGGCATTCTGATCATTCTCGAGCAATTTCACGGCCATCCATCGCGAGGGGTATCTCGTGCTGAATTCAACATCGACCTGAATGGCGTTTTGAAGCCCTGCAAGGCACTGCTCGATTTCCTCGCCATAGGCAGGCATCTTGCCCGAACTGCCAGACTGGCTTGCCTTCTTCACCGCCGCGAGGAGTGCCTCGGTGCCTTTCCCATCGGTCCCGACTGTTTTTACCAGGGGGATGCCGAGAGTCTTTGACAGTATGTCTGCATCAATGTGGATGCCTTTCGCTTCTGCTTCGTCCGACATATTGAGCGCCCCGACGACAGGAATTCCCAACTCCTGGAACTGCAGACAGAGATAAAGGTTGCGTTCGAGATTGGTTGAATCGAGGACATCGACGACAATGTCGGGCTTCTGTTCCAGCAGGAAATCCCTTGCGACGACTTCGTCCAGGGAATAGGCGGTCAGGCTGTAGATGCCCGGAAGATCGACTATCCGGAAACTTAAGTCCCCGTACTCGCGGATTCCTTCCCGCTTCTCCACGGTCACGCCTGGATAATTGCCAACCTTATGGTGGGCTCCTGTCAATGCATTGAAAAGGCTTGTCTTCCCTGCGTTAGGATTTCCAGCCAAGGCGACATGCAATGTCCTCTTGCCGCCTTGCACCTGCGAATCCGTGCCTTCGTGTCTTCTTCCCCTGTCCCTGCTGGTCATCGGTAAATCCTTCTGTAGTTCCGCTGGCAGGCATCACCTCGATGAGATGGGCCTCGCTCCGCCTGATAAGCACGTCGTAATCTCGGATTCGGATCTGCAGCGGATCGTGCATGAAAGTGCCACGGACGAGCGCGCCGTCCGCACCGTCGGTAAAGCCCATGTCCGCAAGCCTCTTGCCGACTTCACCACCTATCAGCACCTTCGAGACCGTGAATCCCGTTCCTTCGTCCAAATCGGAGAGACGCATTCAAACCTCTATATAAGAAAGAATTATTTTTGCCGCGCGCAATCGGGGCAAAGGCCGTGGAGTTCCATCCAGTGGCCCGTCTCCGTAAAACCATACTTGGCGAATATCTGTTTCTGCGCTTTTTCTATCTGCGGATCATAGAATTCGACTACGCGTCCGCACCTGATACAGAGCAGATGGTCGTGGTGCGAATGCTTGTAGGCATGCTCGTATTTCCGCGGCCCATTGTCCTGGCTTGCATCCCGCGCAAGGCCTGCTTCCTCGAGCAGCTTCATTGTGCGGAACACCGTGGCCTGCCCGATCGCAGGATCGAGTTTTCGCGAAGCCACGAGAATGTCATCTGTCGAAAGGTGCCCTTCGTGGCCGAGAAAGGCGCGAAGCACATTTTCCCTCGGCGAAGTCATCTTGAGGCCTTTCTGGCGGAGATATTCCTTGAAAACCTCATATTCGGCAGTCATATTTTGTCCTTGCTCAAGGCCTGGTCTTTTTCCTGGCCAGATGTCAATCTTGATACTGATAATCATTATCAATAAGAAAGCTTTTTGTCAAGTAGGATCTGGTCGCCTCGATACGGAATTAAACCACCCGGGCATTGCCTGCCTTGTCCCCATTGTATACAATCATTCCATGGAAAAGCGTTACTTTACCTATCAGCAGATTCACAAGACGGCCAGAAAAATGGCGGAACAAGTCGTGGCGAGCGGCTTCGATCCAGACGTGATTGTGGCTATCGGAACGGGCGGCTTCATCCCCGCCAGAATCATGCGGACATTCTTGGGAAAGCCGATTCTGGCAGTCGGCATCGCTTACTACGATGCCAATGACAAGCCAACCGAGTTTCCCCGGAAGGTCCAGTGGATCGAGGAAGCGGAGAAGAAGCTCTCGGGGAAGAAAATTCTCCTTGTGGACGAAGTTGATGATACGAGGACGACGCTGGAATACTGCGTACGTGAATTGATGCGCCACCATCCCGAGAAAATCGCGATAGCAGTCCTTCACAACAAACAGAAGCCCAAGAAAGGCACGATTCCTCCTGAAGTGACGCAGTACTTTGTTGGCGAGAATCTCGGGGACATCTGGGTCGTCTATCCCTGGGATGCCCAGGATATCGACGAACACGACACGATGGCAAAAGCCTGATAGATCAGCCGCCCGAGATGAGGTGGTAGACCTGCAGTTCATCGCCGTCGTGTACGAGCGTCGTCTTCCGGTCGGTTTTCTGGACGAGCGCCTCGTTCAACATCGTAATGACGTGCGGGAAGCTGTATTTCTTGCGTTGCATGATCTCGGCGACGCTGAGCGAATCTTCCGGGAACTGCTCATCGGCGAAATTGAGCGTGATCTTCATGGGATGATGCTAGCTTCATAATTGACGTCAATCAAGCATTCTGGACAACGCGCAAATGCTGGCGGTCAATTTTACTGCATAAATATGTCAAAACAATGCATTTTCCCTCAAAAAATTCCTGACTCAGCTTGACATTATATTCAATATGTCATACGTTACGCTGCAATCCGGATTGAAAGGCAAAATCCGTAAGGAGCACTGCAATGAAAAAGACGCATTCTGTCTCCACAGCCTTCCTCGTGATTGCCGCTGTTTTTGGTGTCGCGATCTGCTTCAGCTCATGCGCGTCAAAACCAAAGAAAGTCGTCATCGCGACGGATGCCACCTGGCCGCCCATGGAATATGTTGACGAGAACAAGAACCTGGTCGGTTTCGATATTGACCTGATCAACGAGGTCGCCAAAGCCGCCAATTTCCAGGTCGAAATCAAGAACACTGCCTGGGACGGTATTTTTGCAGGGCTCGCCGCCGGCGACTATCAGGCCATTGGCTCTTCCGTGACGATAACCGATGAGCGCAAGACGGCCATGGATTTCTCCGAACCATATGTGAACGCTGGCCAGGTACTCGTCGTGCGCAAGGATACGACTGGCGTGGCCACGCTTGCCGACATGAGCGGCAAGAATGTGGGAGCGCAGATCGGGACGACGGGAGCCATTGAAATCGGAAAGACTACAGGCGTTACACTGAAGACCTACGATGAAGTCGGGCTCGCTTTCCAGGATCTCGCGAACGGCAACATCGACGGCGTTGTGGCCGATTCCCCGATAGCAGCGAATTTCGCCCTGCAGAACCCCACTTACAAGGAAAGCCTCATGATTGTCGGCAAGCCCTTTACCGATGAATATCTCGGTTTTGCGGTCAAGAAAGGCGATGCCGAAACCCTCAAGCTGCTCAACGACGGGCTAGCCAAGGTCAAAGCTTCTGGCAAACTGGATGAACTCGTGCAGAAATGGCTGAAATAAAATGGCCAGAAAAGGATCTCCCTCACACCGCGAAGATAGCGCGGGCCATACGACCATCAACGTGACCGATGGCACCCTCATCCCCCTCAAAGAGGAGAAGGGTGCCCTTTCGGCATGGAACTTGTCCTTCTTCGGAGCGATCGCGCTGCTCATCATCCTTCCGATCGTGAGCCCCGACCCATACCTCCGAATTCTGTCCTTCGTGCCCGACGGGCTCGTGGCAACTTTCGGCGTCACTCTGGCTTCCATAGTTTTTGCGCTCATCATAGGGCTTTTCGCCGGTCTGGGACGGATATCGCACAACAGGACGGTCAATCGGATCGCGACGATCTATGTCGAAGTGGTGCGCGGCATACCGCTGCTGGTGCAGCTTTTCTACATCTACTACGCCCTTGGACCCCTGCTGAAGCTAAAAGGTCCTACGGCTGCCATCATTGCCATGTCCATATGCTATGGAGCCTACATGGCTGAAATCTTCCGCGCAGGGATACAGGCTGTGCCCAAGGGGCAGATGGAAGCCGCACTCGCGCTGGGCATGAGCAGATCGACGGCGATGCGGCGGATCATCATCCCCCAGACGATCAGGATAATCCTTCCTCCGATCGGCAACGAGTTCATAGCACTGCTCAAGGATTCATCGCTCGTTTCTATCCTCGCGGTCTCGGATCTCCTGCGCCGCGGACGCGAGTACGCATCGACTTCGTTCAGGTATTTCGAGAGCTACACAGTAGTGGCCCTCATCTATCTCGTCATGACGCTCTTTTTCTCGCGCCTCGTCGCGATGATGGAAGAAAGGCTGAGGCATCGTGGAAACGTTCATTGAAATAAAAGACGCAGTAAAGAACTTCGACGCTGTCCGCGCCCTTCGCGGCGTCAGTCTCGATGTGAAAAAAGGCGAAGTCGTGCTCGTCATCGGGCCTTCGGGATCAGGCAAGAGCACGCTCCTGCGCTGTGTGAACCGCCTGGAGCAGCTCGATTCGGGTTCCATTTTCGTTGAAGGCGAAAGCGTAACCAATCCTAAGTCGGACATCCGGCTGATACGCGAGAAGGTCGGCATGGTGTTCCAAAGCTTCAACCTTTTCCCGCATTTGTCGGTCCTGGACAACATCAAGCTCGCGCCTGTCGCCGTGCTCAAACAGCCAAAGGAAGAAGCCGAAGACACCGCGCGCAGGCTCCTTGCAAAAGTCGGACTCTCCGACAAGGAAAAGGCCTGGCCGGAGCAGCTTTCGGGCGGACAGCAGCAGAGGGTGGCCATCGCGAGGGCGCTTGCCATGAATCCTAAGGTGATGCTTTTCGATGAGCCGACGAGCGCGCTCGATCCCGAGATGATCAAGGAAGTCCTGGATGTCATGACCGACCTGGCCAACGAAGGGATGACCATGCTCGTCGTGTCCCATGAGATGGGATTCGCGAAGGCTGCAGCGGACAGGATCATTTTCATGGACGCGGGTCAGATCATCGAAGAGGCACCGCCCGATACCTTCTTCTCTTCCCCCCGTGAACAGCGGACGAAGGATTTCCTGGATCATATCCTGTAGCATCGTGTCTCACAGGATGCAGCCTGGGTTCCATGACCGTCCGCCCGGGCCGTTTTTCATTGCCCTGACCCTGATCCCATAGTATAATACTCTCCTCCCGATTTTGGCCTGAGCGAAAACGAGGCGTAGGAGGACAGGATCGCCGTGATCAAGTATCTTGCTACCAGCGATGAAAAATGCAAAGGGTGCATGACTTGCACATCAGTCTGTACAAGACTTTACTTCAAAGGCGACAATCCGGCCCAATCTTCAATTTTGGTCAATCCGGCTGGCAATGCCCCGGAAGCTGGCGTAACAGGTGCGAGTGGCGTGGCCAGCTCAGCTGGCGCGACCTTTCATCTCGTCGCCTGCGACCAGGAATGCCGGCGCTGCGAGAAAGAGTGTCCGACCCAGGCGATCAGTCGCGGGAAAAGCGGAGCAATCCTTATTGAAAAAAAGAAATGTGTTGGCTGCCTGGCCTGCGTGTCGGTTTGCCCGATCGGCGCGATGCGCTGGTATCCTGGCATGAAATTCCCCTTCAAGTGCGTCGCTTGCGGCGCCTGCGCCGTGGCCTGCCCGACCCAGGCCCTCGAGCTCAAGACCAAGGAGGAGACGCCATGAACCCCTCGAGGAGTGACTTCCGGGTATGCACCGAATTCAGCTATGAGAAGCGGCCGGTCAGGCACGGCTACAATATGCGCACGCTGAAGGTCGAGCTGGGCGGGGCCGTGTTCACGGAAAAGCCGGTTCCGGCAGAGATGAAGCAGAAATTCGTCGGCGGTAAGGGCTTCGGGCTGCGCCTGCTCTGGGATGCCGTGAACCCCTCCACCAAATGGAACGATCCGGAAAACGCCATCGTCATCGCGATGGGACCGCTTTGCGGCAACACGAACTATCCCGGTTCCGGGAAAAGCCTCGTAGTCAGCCTTTCCCCGATGACGGACATCCCCATAGACTCCAATGTGGGGGGCTATTTCGGCCCCTATCTCAAATTTTCGGGCTGGGATGCCCTCGAGCTGACCGGCAAGGCAGACCGCGACATCATCGTCTATATCGATGGCGATGAAGGACGCGTCCAGATCCTCGAAGTTCCGGAAGGACTCGAGTCCGACACCCACATACTGGCGTACAAGTTGACCTGCGCCTTCGCCACGTCGGAAGATGACCGGCAGCATGTCGCTGTCGTGTCCGCGGGGCGGGGGGCCGAGCACACGCCGCTCGGCCTGCTGAATTTTTCCCTGTATGACCGGCGTCGCGGGGGATGCCGAGTGAAGCAGGCGGGACGGGGCGGGATTGGGACGGTATTCAGGGACAAAAAGATAAAGGCGCTGGTGTGCCGTTTTTCGGGGCTGACAAATGACGAAAACAATGCGGCGGACCCGGCGACGGTGCAACGGCTCGGACTCAAGCTCCATAGAGAAATCCAGAAAAACGACAACGGCCAGAGCAAGATGCGGCGCCAGGGCACTGCGCATCTCATGGAAGTCATGAACGATTATGACCTTCTGCCCGTGCAAAATCACCGATTTGGCTCGGATCCCCGCGGACCTGAACTGGCCTCATGGGTCTGGGAAAAGTACTTCACGCAAGGCCTGCCCGATGGCTGCTGGTATGGCTGTACGCTCGCCTGCGCCCACGCGGTGGACCAGTTCGAGCTGAAGACGGGTCCCTACAGGGGGCAGAAAGTCTGCGTGGATGGTCCCGAATACGAGACCGCCGCGGGATGTGGCTCCAATCTGGCCATCTGGGACCCGGAAGGCGTGCTGGAGATCAATTTCTATTGCGATACCTATGGCATAGACACGATAAGCTTCGGCACGATTACCGGGTTTCTTATGGAATGCTGGGAGTACGGGATACTGAACGAAGTGCGGACCGGCGGCATCTCCCTCGAATGGGGCGACTGGCGCTCGGCCTGTGAGTTGCTTCACCAGATGGCCGAAGGGCGGGGCTTCGGCATGATCGCTTCCCGGGGAACCAAATATCTGACTCAGTATTTTGCGGCTAATTTCGGCGCCGATCCCCGGCTGATGAAGGATATTGCCCTTCAGGGGAAAGGACTCGAGCAGAGCCAGTACATTTCAAAGGAATCGCTCGCCCAGCAGGGTGGCTATTATCTCACCAACAAGGGTCCCCAGCACGACGAAGCCTGGCTCATCTTCATGGACATGGTGAACAACCAGATCCCGGGCTTCGAGGATAAAGCCGAGGCGCTGCATTATTTCCCGATGTTCCGGACCTGGTTCGGCCTGCAAGGCCTCTGCAAGCTTCCCTGGAATGACATCGAGCCTGCCGACAACGCAAAATGGCCTGAAGCAAACAAGGTGCCCGAGCATGTCCAGAATTATTGCGAGATGTACACCGCGATTACAGGCGAGCCCCTCAGCAAGGAAGAGCTGATCCGCCAATCGGAGAGAGTCTATAATTTCCAGCGGGTTTTCAACCTGAGAATGGGCCACGGGAGACGCGAGGATGACTATCCGCCCTATCGCGCTATGGGCCCCGTGACCGAAAAAGAGTATCTTTCCAGAGAAGAGCGGTACGACAGGCAGTTGAAAGAGAAAATGGGCCTCGAGCCAACATCCATGCCGCTGCCGGAAAAGATGGCTGCGACGCGGAAATGGCGCGAAAAGCAGTACGAGTCGCTTGTCGATGCCGTCTACAAGCGACGGGGCTGGACCATGGATGGCGTGCCCAAGCTCGACCATCTGGCTGAGATAGGCATGGATCTGCCAGAATTGTGTGATGTTGCAGGAAAATACCAATAGGGAGGCGTCTCCAGTAGATGTCAAACGCCAAAAAAAAGAAGCACGTCATCTGGAAGCTGTGGCTGAAGACCCGAGCAAGGGTCATGATGATGACAGTGCAGAAAACTCCTACTTTGCTTACAGGGGCCGGCAGCATGAAGCTGGTTCCCTCCGAGCTGAAAGTCCACAAGGCCAGAAAGCCCCTGATCGTGACCAGCCCCATGATTTCGCGTACAGAGACAATGTCCAGGCTGAAGGCTATTTTGTCCGATGCGAATGTACCCTTCGAGGTCTTTGACCGGATTTACCCTGATGTTTCATTCGAGCAATGCGAAAATGGCCTTACCCTGATGCGGGAAGCCGGTTGCGATGCGGTCATCGCGATCGGTGGTGGCTCCGTGATGGATGCCGCCAAGCTGATCCGCATGGGACGGACGCATGGCCGGCCAATTTCATCCTTCGCAGGGGTGGGGAAATGCAGGAATGAGGGATCGCCGCTCATCTGTCTTCCCACGAATGCCGGTACGGGTTCCGAGGCGACGGTCATTTCGGTCATCAGGGACGAGAAGACGCGTAAGTTCACGATGGTTATAGATCCGAAGTTGCCTGCGGACACAGCCATCCTGGATCCTACATTGACGGTGAACCTTTCGCCAGGTGTGACGGCGATCACCGCAATGGATGCCTTTACCCATGCGATAGAGGCTTATACAAACACACTTCATTACTCGGAGTCGGATGTTCAGGCCGCGGAGACAATCCGACTCATTTTTGCAAACCTGGGGAAAGCCTGCGCGAACGGCCAGGACGTAGCCGCCAGGGAGGCTCTGCTTCGCGCTTCGCATCTTGCCGGCAGGGCACTGAGCCGGGGTTACGTCGGCTACATCCATGCAGTCGCGCACAGGTTCGGCGAGTTCTACCGGGTGCCGCATGGCTTGGCCAACGCTATCGTCCTGCCTTATTTCCTCGAAATCTACATCGACGTTTGTCCCCAGCGTCTGGCTGAACTTGCAGCAACATCGGGCATCTGCAATGACCTGCCGGAGGATGACGATCCGGCATGTGCGCGGATTTTCGTAAATGCAGTCCGGTCGCTCCTCAGGGACATGGCCATCCCCGAAAAGGCGAAGTTCCTCCGGAAGGACGATGTACCGCGCATAGCGCAGGCAGCGATTGCAGAGGTTCGCCAGATGTCCTACCCCGTGCCTGTTATACTGTCGAAGGAAGAAATGGAAGCAATCCTTCTCGGAATGATCGCGGGCGAGGGGAATAAGGAGAGGCCTGCATGACGGTCGAGGCTTTTGTCACCTGCGACTTTGCCCAGGACAATGCAGGAAAACTCACCATGGTGGGCGTATTCGATACGATCAACAGCCAGAATTTCCCGGCTACGCACCCTTACATGTGTATCGCACTGAAGATGCGCTTCCAGATGCATGAGTTGGGCCAGCACTT
>JAJFUL010000093.1 GCA_021372425.1 Spirochaetaceae bacterium | reverse complement strand
TCATAGTCCTCTACCTTTTCGCCCAACGATACATCATCAAAGGCATGGTCGAGGGTGCGATAAAATAGGTGCCGCTCTGCGCGGAACCGCATTCGGATATCGGAGGTTATCTGTGAAGATCGCATTGGTTGGCGCGCACAGCGTACAGTTCGGCTGCGGCACCTCCCCCCTTCATTAGCTGCAACCCGTCGTTGATCCACAGGTTTCGCATTTCAGGCAGGTGCCGTTCCGCACCAGGGTGAGATTCCCGCAAACCGGGCAAGGATCGCCCTCGTAACCCTTCTGCCTGGCAGCCCTGATGGATTTTGTCGCTGCATCGAGACGGGGCACGCTGACAGTACCCGACTGTACCGGCTTGGCTGGGTGCTCGGACCGCCCATTTTCGAAAGCTGACTTGTGCTGCCCGGCAGGCGGCTCCTTGTTCTCGACAGCCGTAGCCATCAAGTCCTCGGGCTTGATCTGTCCGAGGTCGTGCCTGTCCATATAGGAAATGGCCAAATCCCGGAAGATGTAATCCAGGACGCTCGTCGCCATCTTGATGTAATCATGACCTTGCACGACGCCATTGGGCTCGAATCGAGTGAAGGTGAATGCGTCGATGTACTCGTCCAGGGGAACGCCATACTGGAGCCCAAGCGAAACCGCAATCGCAAACGAGTTCAATATGCTCCTGAATGCCGCTCCTTCCTTGTGCATATCGAGGAATATCTCGCCGAGGCTACCGTCCTCGTATTCGCCGGTACGGAGGAAGACCGAATGCCCGGCGATCTTCGCCTTTTGGGTGTAACCCTTGCGCCTATTCGGCAGTGAACGCCTTAGCCCTCTTGGGGACAGGGGCATGCCGGGCAGTTCGGGCGCAAGTTCCATCAGAGACTTCACCTGCTGGGCCGGAGCCATCGGTTCTTCCTCTTCTTCGGTCTTGAGTTCCGAAGACTGGAGCGCGACGATCGAATCAGCGATCATGTCCGCACCGGGGGCCAGGGCTGAAAGCGGCTGCGACAATTTGGAACCATCTCTGTAAAGCGCAATGGACTTCAGCATCGAGCGCCAAGCGAGCATGTAGGCGCCCTTCACGTCTTCAGTGGAAGCCTGGTTCGGCATGTTGATCGTCTTGGAAATAGCGCCACTCACGAAAGGCTGGACAGCCGCCATCATGGTGATATGCGCCTTCCAATCTATGCTCCTTGTGCCTTTCTTTCCGGATGGAGTGGCAGTGTCGAAGACGGGTAGGTCTTCCTCCTTGAGGGAAGGAGCCCCTTCGAGACCCATGAAGCCGCAGGCGTAAATCTCGGCGGCTTCCACATCGTCCGCGCTGTAGCCAAGCCATGAGAGCAGACTGAAATTCGGGTCGTTGTAATCGCTTTCGCTGATGCCCAGTGCAGCCATGACCTCGGTGCCGAGCAGGTGCGGCGAGAAGCAGCTTTCAATCGAGAAGGCATTTTTAATGGCTGATTCGGCCTTTTCGATGGCCGCCCCGGGAAGGCCACGCTCATGCAGGGAGTCGAGGGATACGCCGGGCGCGCCTTTGAGCGTTTCGTTGCCCAGCGCATACGTCAATATGCCGCTGATCTGTTCGTCAGTATAATTCAGCGAGCGCAGGGCGGGCGGCACGCTTGAATTGATGATCTTGAAATAGCCGCCTCCCGCGAGTTTCTTGAACTTCACGAGCGCATAATCGGGCTCGATGCCGGTCGTATCGCAATCCATGAGGAGGCCGATCGTGCCTGTCGGCGCGATGGCGGTCACCTGCGCGTTGCGGAAACCATGCTTTTCGCCGAGACTCAGCGCTTCGTCCCAGGATTCGCGCGCCGCTGCGACCAGATTCGCCGGGCAAGCCCACTCCTTCAACCCGCTGGGAAGTATCGTCAGTCCCTCGTATTCCTCCGGCTTTGCGTCGTACGCGGCGCGCCGGTGATTCCGGATGACCTTGAGCATCGTGGCGGAATTGGCCGAATAACGTGCAAAAGGTCCCCAAGCTTGCGCCATTCGCGCCGATTGTGCATATGCCTCACCGGACAGGATGGCGGAGAGGGCAGCGGCGACAGCCCTGCCTTCGTCTGAATCGTAGGCAAGGCCCATGACCATGAGCAGGCTGCCCAGGTTTGCGTAACCGAGGCCGAGCGTACGGTAATCGTAGCTCTTGCGTGCTATTTCTGCGGAAGGGAACTGTGCCATCACGACAGAGATTTCCAGGACAGTTGTCCAGAGTCTTATCGCATGCCTGTAGGACTCGTCATCGAAGATGCCCGTTTCCGTATTGAAGAAGGAAAGCAGGTTGAGCGAGGCCAGGTTGCAGGCAGTATCATCCAGGAACATGTATTCAGAGCAGGGATTGGAACCACGTATCTCACCGTCGGGCAGGCATGTGTGCCATTCGTTGATGGTCGTATGATACTGGATTCCCGGATCGGCGCACTGCCATGCTGCATGTGCTATCTCGCTCCAGAGTTTCCTTGCCTTGATAATCTTCATCGTATGGCCGGTTGTCCTGGCCTTAAGTTCCCAGTCCTTGTCGTCCACGACGGCTTGCATGAACTGATTGGTCACGCGCACCGAATTATTGGAGGACTGGCCGGAAACCGTGTTGTAGGCTTCTCCCTCCCAGGCGGTGTCGTAAACGGGAGTCGGGATCAGTTCGGAATTCTGGTAGTACATGAGCAGTTCCTGATGTATCCAGGAAGAGGGCACGCCAGCATTCAGGGCTTCCTTGACAGTGGTTCTCAGCGCCCGGTTCGTCTCGAGCGAAAAAGCCGAATCCTTGTCCAGGCCGGAGGAATCGATGGCTGTCTTCATGCCTTCTGCATAGCTGTGCAGAATCGAACTTCCTGCAGCGAGGCAGGCGACCTTATATTCTTCTTCGGCTTTCCAGTTGACGTAGGTCTCGATATCGGGATGATCGGCGTCGAGTATCACCATTTTCGCTGCACGTCGCGTCGTGCCGCCGGACTTGATCGCGGCAGCCGAACGGTCGGCGATCTTCAGAAAGGAGAGCAGGCCCGACGAGACTCCGCCACCGGATAAGTTCTCGTTGGCTCCCCTGATTTTCGAAAAGTTCGAGCCAGTGCCGGAACCGTATTTGAAAAGTCTCGCCTCCCTTGTGACGAGGTCCATGATGCCGCCTTCATTCACGAGGTCGTCCTGGATATCGAGAATGAAGCAGGCGTGGGGTTGGGGCCTTGTGTAGGCCGAATCGGATTTCTTAACGCGGTTTGTGACTGGATCGACATAGAAATGGCCCTGTGCCGGGCCTTCGATGCCATAGACAGCATGGAGTCCCGTATTGAACCACTGAGGGCTGTTCGGCGCGGCAATCTGATGGGCCAACATGTAAAGAAGCTCGTCATAGAATGTCTTTTCGTCTTCGTCGCTGTCAAAATAGCCGGCTTCCTTTCCCCAGATGCACCAGGTATAGGCAAGACGGTGAAAAACCTGTCGTGCATCGTTTTCAGATCCTTCGAGACTGCTTTCCGTCGAGGCGACGGCCTGGGCTTCGGGGATAAATTTTTTCCATGCCCGGGCAGCATCAGGTGTGAGGCCTGCCTTGCGGAAGTATTTCTGCGCAAGAATATCCGTGGCTATCTGACTCCAGGAGGAAGGGACGACGACGTCTTCCATGGTGAACACCAGTTTGCCGTCCGGGTTGCGTATCTCGCTCATCCGCTTTTCCCAGGTTATTCCTTCATAAGGGCCCTGTCCTGCCCGTGTAAATCTTCGTTCGAATTTCATCTCTTTCCTCCAGGCCACTATCTATAATGAGCAAAATCGCGCTTACTACAACCTGTAGTGGTGTTTTGTTTCACCCATAGAATGTATAAACGAATTGAAATTGGATTGCAAGAGAAAAAAGCATGCAAACGGCAGATTAATTTCAATGATGAAATCCGCTTTCAAAGCTACAGGATTCGGTGATATAAATAGGCAAGATGAAAAAGGGCGGCCCCGACAGAGCCCGGCTATCCGCTTGGAGGCTGGCGCTATGCATATTTATGCTCTTTGCCTCGCTTCCCGTACATGCAAGTGATACGGTTTCCTTGCAGGAATTTGCCGGAAAGCTCAAGGCAAGACTTTCCTACGATCCGCTTACTCAGACTGGCTACATTGAACGGGACGACAGGTTTGTCTCGTTTTCGGTGGGGCAGCCCTACATTGCCCTCAACTGGAAGGATATACGAAAAGTCAGCCCGCCAAGGTTCGAGGACGGCATGCTTGTCGTTTCAGCCGACTTCATCAGGGAAAGTGAGGCCTTCCTCAAGGGAAGCCCGGCACAGGGCAAGGCCTCCGATTACGCCATTGCAGCCATCCTGGTCGACCCTGGGCATGGCGGGAAGGACACTGGGGCAATCGCCGAACTCGATTCCGGGAGGCTTCTGGAAAAGGATTTGACGCTCGAGGTGTCGAAAAGGATAGTCGAGTTGCTCAAGAGCCGGTATCCTGAGCGCCGCATCCTGCTCACGCGAGACAATGACAGTTACCCGACCCTGGAAGAAAGGGTGGATATGGCCAATTCGATAGGCCTGAAGCCCGAGGAAGCCGTCATCTATGTCTCTGTCCACGCGAACGCCTCGTTCAACAAGAATGCGAAAGGTTTCGAGGTTTGGTACCTCAACCCTGAATACCGCAGGACTGTAGTGGATGCCACGACGGTCAAGGAAAAGGGTGACGATATAGCGCCGATACTGAACGCGATGCTGGAAGAGGAATTCACAACGGAAAGCATAATCCTTGCCCGCAACGTCTATGACCGGCTTTCCTCGGCAGTGGGAAAGCAGAGCCCGGGACGTGGCATCCGGGCGGAAGAATGGTTCGTCGTCAGGAATGCCAAGATGCCTTCAATCCTGATTGAAATGGGCTTCATCACGAATCCCAATGAAGGAGAGCTTCTGTCCCAGTCCGGGTACTTGAGGAAAATTGGCGATGCAATCTACAATGGCATCGTAGATTTCATCGAATACTTCGAAAGGTGACTTTTCTTGAACATGTCCTGGCTAAAAGAAAATCCTGAACAGAAGGCTGAGCGCACGGTGCTCGCCTTGGCCCTGCTGTTCCTGTTGTTTCATGGCGCGGGTTCTGTCATAGGCAAAGCCTCCCTCTATTTCGCCAATGGCAAGCATAGCGCCCTGGCCCGCGAACAGAGAAATATCGAGCTGATCGGAAGCGTGGAATCCCGCGCCGAGGCTCTTGTGGAAGAAGTCATACTTGGGCCCATGGAAAAGGGCAACTCTCCGCTGGTCCCCGTACTGAGCCGCGTCCAGTCCGTCCTGCATAGAGGGAACAAGCTTTATATCGATATTTCCGTACCCGATATCGCTGACATGACCGTGCCATTTCCCATGGTTTCTTCCGCGATACAAAAGACGATCGAGAAAGACATACCCCTTGCCGGCCAGGTTATCGTATTTGTCAACGGCGAAGCTGCCGTGCATTGAAAATCCGCTCATGTCCGTTCCGGGAAACCGTGGTATACTTTTCTCATGGAAAATGAAGATTCTGTGCTTCTCATTCCTGACAAGGCCAAGCTCGCCTCCCAATACGAAAATGCAAGGGCTTCATACGAAATCGCTCTGGCGAAATTCCTGTCCACAATCGATGCCATACTGCAGCCTGCTGGCCTGCGTTTAACACTGAAATCGCGGGTAAAAGGATTTGACTCCTACTATTCCAAAAAACTGAGGCTTCTAAAGAAAGCCTGGACGGAAAAGACCCCGCCAGTACCGGTCAATGATATTCTCGCAATGCGGGTGATCTGCCCTTTCCTTGGCGACCTTTCCGTGGTGGAGTCGATCCTGCGCGAGCATTTTACGGTCGAGGAAGTGGAAAGAAAGGGATCGGAACGCTCCTTCAGGGAATTCGGCTATGAGTCCATACATCTTCTGCTAAAAATACCGGAGGATTTGCAGGGACTCTGCCCACATCTCGAGCGCAACGTGATTGAGATCCAGCTGAGAACAATTCTCCAGGAGGCATGGGCCGAGGTCGAGCACGAACTCGTCTACAAGGCCGAATTCACTCCCTTCGATGAGCCGATGAAGCGCAAGCTTGCGGCACTCAACGCGAATCTGACGCTTTCCGACATCATCTTCCAGGAGATCCTCGAATTCCAGAAAAAACTCAACTCCGAATTGGATTATCGAAGGGATACATTCTACAGGAAAATTGAGGAAGTCACCGACGGGAGCGAGGCGCCTGAGCAAGGCTCCGATGGGCAAAAGGCACCGTCCGGGCATGGAAGGGTGGACAAGGCCGGATATGATGATTCATATGGGATGGATGGCCTCATGCTTGCGGCGCTTGAAGCGCACAACAAGGCCGATTTTGCGACAGCAATCAGCATTTACACGAAGATAATCGACAGGAAACCGGAAAAGGAAGTGGCTGCGGTTGTTTACAAACACAGGGGAATGGCCTATTTTGCGCAATCAGAGTACCGGAATGCAATGAATGATTTTTCGTCATGTGTGGAAAAGGATCCGGAATGCTACAAAGCTTTGTATTTCCGGGGTGTGACCAAAACCGTATTCGGAGATTATGGCGGAGCGATCGACGATTTCACGAGTGCGCTGCAGATATATCCTTACCATTTCTTCTCGCGGTATCGCCGTGCCCAGTGCTACTGGAAAATGGGAGACCAGATTGCAGCGCAGGCCGACTGCGAGATTGCCTTGCGAATCGAGCCTGACAACGAACTGGCCCGCCATCTAGCCAGCCAGATTCGGGAAAAAATGGCCACCGATTTTTTCTAGAGGGGCTGTGCATCGCAGTAGAACAGGCGAAAGGCAGAAGGGCTGGCGCAAATGAGATATTGACAAGGCCGTTTTTTTTTGGTAGTTTGGCCGGGCCATCTTGGTGATTGTAAAGGCAATGTCCCCATCGTCTAGCGGTCAGGACAGCGGGTTTTCATCCCGCCAACAGGGGTCCGATTCCCCTTGGGGATATTTTATCCATTGCTAAGCAAATATCTTATTGCCAATACTTACTTTGTGCATTCCAGAGTGTACGGTAGTACGGTGATTCAAGCAACAATATTTCATGAGTACCTTCCCCAACGAGTTTGCCTTCCTTCATCAGCAAAACACGGTCTGCCAATTTTATTGCACCTAAGCGATGGGTAATGATGATAGCGGAATGATTCTTTTTTAGCTTCATAAAGTCGTGGTAAATCCGATCTTCCTCGAAAGGATCAATGGCAGCGGTAGGTTCGTCCAGCACAATGAACTGGTGTGGCCTGTAGTAAGCCCTGGCAATTGACAGACGCTGCCATTCACCGCGTGACAGATCAGTTCCAGCGAATTCCTTGCTAATGAGCGTATCAAGCCCTTGTGTCATCTGTTCGGTATTGACGTGAAAACCTGCGGCGTTAAGTGCATCCCATACCTGGGTGTCGTCAGAATCGTGCATATTTGAGAAATCACTGATTGTGACATTATGCCTCAGCGTAAGCTGGTAACATTGAAAATTCTGAAAAACGCAGGAAAAATTTTTATAAAGGTCATCCTTTACAATATCTGCAAGTGAAACGCCATCTAGCAGAATTTGGCCTTCATCTGGCGTATACAGGCCTAATATCAGTTTGGACAAGGTCGTTTTGCCAGAACCATTTTCGCCAACAATGGCAATGGTCTCCCCTGGGTGTTGATGAAAAGAAACGTCAACCAATGCTGGCGTGGAAGCCCCTGGATAGGTGAAGCTGACATGGTTGAGCACCAAAGCCTTTTTGCCTTCAACGTGAATGGAACCATATTTCTGTTCCGGCACATCAAGAAATCTAAAGTATTTTTTTATTTGACCAGCAGTAGCCGAAAGCTCGTTAAGTCTGCTGTTAAAAACTTCTTCCATCAAGTTGAACATCTCCAGTGTTGCCGTCAGAACGGCTGAAAAAGCCCCAACAGTAATTCTTCCTTGCACCAGTAGCGAAATTAAGAGGACAAGAATGCCGATATACCCGGCTAATGAAATGGTATTAGCGACAAGCTCTACGCCTTGGCTTTTGCGGTCTGTCTGGTATCGAAGCTGCTGAATCTTCTTAAAGGTTAGTGTATATCGTGACAGAAAAAAGTGACTAGCACCCAAAGCTCTTGTCTCTTTAAAAAAAGGCCTGGCTGTTAGGCATTCTTTATAGTGTTCTTCCTTGCGGCGCAGCGTAACAGTCTGATCATCCAGTTTTGTATAATAGCGGGAACGCAGCAAGTGTGAAGCCAGAACTGGAGTGAAAACCAGCGGTAGTATCAAAAGAAGAATGGACTGGATACGATAAAGATAGATGCCCATAAAAACGAAATAGGGGATATAAAGGCATAGAATATCCATAAAGACATGGACTAGTTGGCGCACATCATATGCTCCGCGGTACGCCTGGTTCATCTGATCCAGGACATCAGGGTTTTCAAATTGGACCGCAGGTAACCTGTCTACTTTCTGATTCAGCAAATTCATCATTTTTTTGCCGCTCTTGCCGGCGTAGAATTCCCCGTAAAAATTTGCGACGCCGTCTATTGCTTCGTCCAGAATTTTCAGTAAGGCAAACAAAGCCAACGACATGAGGACGGAGTTAAGAGAAATATTACCTCCCACCAGACCAGTGACGCGGTCGAAAAAATCTTGAAGAGAGAGGGTCGTAAAAACGAGCATCAACGCATCAAGGAAGGTGAATATATATTCGATGATAAAGTGTCGAGGAGATACGCGGAAAATCTGAGGCAGGGACCTGAGAAACAACCGGGGTAAGCTTTCGTTGTTTTGAGCGTTCATGGTTCCATCACCTGCTTTTCCTGGTACCATTTCCGCTGTGTAGTAAACATCTCTGCATAATAAGCCTTCTTGGCCAATAGGGCGGCATGCGTACCCTGTTCGACGATTCGCCCTTCATCCATAACGATTATTTCATCGGCCAGCCGTGCTGCCGCCAAGCGGTGGGTAATATACAAGGTGGTCATCTGTCTTGTGGTACCAAAACTTCGAATCGTCTCATAGAGCTGATTCTCGGCCAGTACATCAAGCGACGCCGCAGGTTCATCGAATATAAAGAGTTTTGCCTTGCGACCGAAACTTCTGGCCAGGGCCAATCGCTGCCATTGGCCTTCGGAAAAGTCAAAGCTGTCCGCTTCGAGCTTGCCCAGGGAAGTATCGAGGCCTTTGGGGAGAGATTGAATTTTATGCTCCAAGCCCATTTGTTCCAGCAAAGCCTCTATTTCTCGATCGCTGAGATCAGGATTCCCTAGCTTCAGTTGTTCTCTTAACGTTAGCTGATATTTGGCATAATCCTGATAAACGACGGCACAATACGCTTTTCTTTCTCCAGCACTGAATGAGTTAATATCCCTGTTGTTTAATAAGATTCTACCATGGTAGTCGGCATAGAGTCCCGTCAAAAGCTTGATCACTGTGGACTTTCCGCAACCATTCCTGCCGACGAAGGCGTATCTCTTCCCTGGATAAAGTTCGAGCGAAAAATCATGTAAAACCTCTCGTTCGGATTGAGGATAGGTAAAACTTACATGATCGAAAACCAAACTCTCAAAAGGCATCTCCTGAATGCCCTTTTCTGGAGCAAGATCGCTTCTGGAGACTTCCGAAAGCCGGTTCAAACGTTCCAAATCTTCTATGTATAATCGTTTATTTGTATACTCTTTAAGCATTTCAGAAAGCTGCCAGGACAAAGTATGGATAAGCGTGGAAAGTGAAATAATCAAACTGATATAGGTGCCTGCTGTCATTTTTTTCTGGCTGACAACCCAAAGCAGAAGCAGAGCCATAACGAAAAGCAAAAGAGTGAATACAATACTGATACTCTTTGACCGGACGAATATCTTTTTATCAGTTTTGTAATCCAGATCGATCTTCCGATCCATTTCGCGATTCCAGTATGTATTAATTTTCTCTCCAAATCCGAACAATGTTCGCTCGGATGAGCTTTCCCTGGAGGATATCAAGGATTTCAAGTACTTTGCCCTTCTCGCATGCGGGGCAATCTGCGCGTTGGCCTGATACGCTTCGTTTCCGCTTTTCCTGGCGATGATGACAACTGGGACAATGAGCAGTAAACAAAAGAAGGCAGCCAGTAGTGAGGATCGACCTATGATTACGATCAGGCCCAGAATATTAATGATAATTTCGGCCAGATCAAGCAAATTCGTAAAGCCGCTTTGTACGGCAGCAGGAATATCTTCGCCAACGCGCTCGATTAAATCGTAAGTTTCATTATTCTCAATATGTTCATAGGACAGGTTATTGATTTTCATGACGAGCGCAGGCTTTAGACGATCTTCAAGGTGCATGTTAAGCTTCAGCATGAGAAAATGATTCAGTGCCTGAATAAAATAATTGGATAACAAAACGGCAAAAAGAACTGATAGAGGCCCAAGTGTACCCATCATGCTTTTTGAGGACAAAGCGCCTGGTAGGGCATCAAGTAGACCAGCAATAGCCAAAGTCTGAAACGAAGGTAAGACGGCCGCCGTCACACGCAAGAGCATTGTGACTGCAGAGAGAAAGGGGCTGCAGTTAGAAGTTATCTTGATATATCGAAAGTTTTTTAAAACATTCATGATTTGCTACAGCCCCCGTTTCTACCGCAAAATACGCCAAGTCCAAGCCTTTCATTCAGCCCAGGAAACAACCGAAGTTTTTAATGGCGAAATAGAAATCGATGAGAGCCACTTCGGTGGGTTGTGATCCGTCACTCATAGTGACCTTGGGTCGTCATTTTTGGTGGCTCCCTGCCGGGATAGTTTAGCAGTAGAGCATTAAGCTCCTGCTGTCAAGGATCGTTGTCGGGCTGCTCGAAGTTCATGTGGTATGCCTTGTGGGCAAAGCCTTTGATAGCAAGAATTGCCGCCATATCCACGAAGGAGACGGTAAAATCGCCTTGCGCTCTTGTTCCATCTTTTTTTGTATGAAGTTAACTTGACAATACGCCGAGCGGGGTAGGTACAATCAAGTTACCGGCCTAGGTCGTTGGTCCTGGTTTACGCGATTGTAGTTGTTTGGTGACATGGATATTCAGGGTGGTTATGAGCCAATGGAAATTGATCCCGTAAGGATCGATAGAGCTCCTATGGATTAAACCGAGGGTAAGTTTTTGTCTAAAAAAGGCTTTCCGATTTACTTTTTAGCGCTCATGATGCTTGCCCCTTGCGCTATAGGGGCAAGCGATTTTTATACACAGAAAACAGTGGAAAGCCCAGTCGGAGAAGTCCATCTCGTGCTTGACCGACGTTATACGGCTTTGCTCTTGGCATTGCACGCGACATTCCCCGACGACTTTCGCGTCGAAGCGGCGGATATGCAGTCATTGTTCGATTCGTATAAAGACAAAGTAATTATTACTCCCGATTTTGAAAGCTATCTCCGCGCTCAGCAATCGCTTCGCTCTATGGTCGACACCGCGCTGACGGAGTGGCATTTTGAATTCGAATTTTCGTCTT
>JAJFUL010000087.1 GCA_021372425.1 Spirochaetaceae bacterium | reverse complement strand
GCCTACATAGCCCCCAAACTGCTCCTTGTCCTGTTGATCATCATCTATGGCCTGCTGCTGTGGGCTTGGCGCTACTTGTACGAGAAGCTTTGGTCCCAGAACCATAAATACAGGGTCGGCGTGGGTTTTGTCGGAGTCACGAAGGAAGTCGGGCAAATTATCAGGGAACTGGACCGCCACACGCTTGTCGGTTACGATGCGCGATTCATTTACAGCGAAGATCCGCAGGTGCAGGCTTTGGGCGACAATCTTCCACTGATCCGCGATTCGGGCATGATACGCTCCATGGTGAAGGAGACCAATGTCGATCTCATAGTCATCGCGGCCCATCAGGGCTCGCTTTCCCCCGAGCTGATACGGGAACTCTACGGCCTGCTGGGTGTAAAAGTGCGCTTCATGCACCTGCCCGACTTCTACGAGATGATCTTCAGGCGCGTTCCGCTAAATGCGATCAATGAATCCTGGTTCCTGGAAAATGTCGACTTGAAGGCGGCGGTGCCCTACGAGACGCTAAAGAACATACTTGACCGGATTCTTGCCCTCGCGCTGACGCTGATCTGTCTGCCTTTCTCTCCCTTCATAGCGCTCGTTATCAAGCTGGAGAGCAGGGGGCCGGTGTTTTTCACGCAGGAACGAATGGGTCGCAACGGCAAGCTCTTCACGATGATCAAGTACAGGACCATGCGACAGGACGGGAACGACTTTTCTCCCACGAAAGAAGGCGACGGGCGCATAACCAGATTCGGCTCCTTCCTCCGGGCGTCGAGGATTGACGAGATTCCACAGGTTCTGAACATACTAGAGGGCGACATGAGCTTCATCGGCCCGCGTCCTGAGCGGCCAGAGATTGCCCGCGAGCTGGCCAAAGCCATCCCCTACTACCAGCAGCGCCATTTGCTCAAGCCCGGTGTCACCGGCTGGGATCAGGTCTGCGGCGAGTACCATTCGCCGTCCATCCCCGATACCAAGAAGAAGCTGCAATATGACCTCTATTACCTCAAGAACATCTCCTTTTCCCTCGATGTCTCGATCCTCTGCAAGACCATCATGACGATGATCCGGCGGAAGGGGCGCTGATGAGGAGACGAAAATGATGAAAAAGAGCATTCTGATTGCCGCAGTCCTGTTCTGTGTGCTTGTTGCCGCCTTGCCTGCGCTCGACATCAGCGGGGGGCTGCTGTTTACCGTTCAGACCGATGCAGCAAAACCGACGGTCTCTTCGGATTCCCTGTGGGGAGCTTTCAGGGGCGGCATGTACCAGAAGGCCGGCGATTTCGAGTTCCTTTGGACTGTCGTGGTGGATAACGAGCGCAAGTATCCGCAGGAAGCCCTGGGCGGGCTTTCGGGTTCTCTTTCCTATGATATCGAGGATGCGGGGCTGCGCTACAAGCATGATGGTTTCGGCGTCGTGCTGGGCAAGTTCGCCAACCGGGACATGGTCGATTCGCCCTATTCGCTCTTCGCATCGGGGGCGGGCAACCAGGCGCTGATGGGTGAGATCAGTGTGGAGAAAGGCAAGTTCTTCTATACCGACCGCTGGATGGGTTTGAACCATAATCTCGATACGGGTTTGTATTATACAGATTCCGGCATGAATACCTGGCCGACGTCTCAGACGACCACGGCGAATCTCTATCGGGACCGTGGCCTCGTGCTGAAGTCCTTCGGCCTCAAGTCAGGACGCCTGCGGGTCGGCTACCAGGATGCCCTCCTTTTCACGGGCGACTACTTCAACATCGACGTCTTTGCCATCCCGGCGCCAGGATGGCTGATACAATACGCTGCCGCGGCTGCAGGCAGACCCTGGACCCGCAGCGGCGACATGAACGCCATGCTCGGCTTTTTCGCGGACTACACCGGGGACGACTGGTATGCTTATGGCCAGGTCCTCGTTGACGATCTGAACCTTGACAAGGTTTTCGATCCTGACAAGGAATACTGCGCCCCCAACAAGCTGGCCGCATCGCTGGGCGGAAAGGTGGAAACCGGGGCGGGGACTTTTGGCGCTTATGTTGCGGGCGCGACCCGCTATGCCTTCGAATCGGTGCGGAACGAATATTATTCCTACACGTATTACCCCGGCAGCGCGGTCATATCCGACGGTCAGCTGGTGGGAATACCGATGGAAGACCTGATGATCGGCTACATCAACGGCGAGAACAACTTCGCCGCGATGTTCACCTGGCAGAAGGCGCTGCCCGTGGCCGACCTTGCCGGCTCTCTGGAATTCAAGCTGACGGGCGAGCAGTCCCCGGCCAATCCATGGCATGACCAGGTGGGTGTCGGCGCCAACGACTGGTTCCGCTGGCTGGACGACCCCGTACTCGAGAAGAAGCTCACACTGAAGGCTGGCGCTTCGCGCTCCTTTGGGCCGTTCACGGTCTGGGCAGACGGCACGCTGGGCTATGTCTGGAACCGCCTCGAACTCGTGGAGGTGACGGCCGAAGACAGTGACTCAGGCTCGGACGAACGTCTGCGCGAAGCAGACGGCAGCGAGCCGTACTGGCGCCCATCCGCCGATTGCGGCTTCATCGGCGCGCTTACGCTGGGATGCACCTACCGCTACACGCCGTGAAGGGTCACGTACAAAATGAGTGTGGCCCGGGAGGAATGCAATTAGGGTATGATTAAGAACTTTGTAACTAAATAACAGTTGCATTTTGTTCTTGCTTGTGGTATATTACGCTATGAGCAAAGATGAAAAGCTTCTTAAGCGTTTCCTCGCTCGCCCCAAAAACTTTACGTATGATGAGTTACGTAAATTGTTAAAGAGTTTCGGATATGTAGAAGATCAGCAAGGCAAGACTTCCGGATCGAGGGTTGCATTTTATAATGAAAACACGCAACACATTATTAGGCTACATAAACCCCATCCAGGGAATGAATTAAAAATGTACCAAATTGACCTCATTCGTGAAGAATTAAAGGAAAGGGGACTCTTATGAAAGATGTGCTTACCTACAAAGAGTATATGGGATCCGTACACTTCAACGCAGAAGATGAAGTCTTCTATGGAAAAATAGAAGGGATTGAAGATCTAGTATCTTTTGAAGGCAAAAGTGTTGATGAACTCAAAGAGGCGTTTGAAGCGGCTGTTGATGATTATATGGATATATGCAAAAGGACGAATAAGGATATAGAAAAATCCTATAAGGGGAACTTTAATGTCAGGATACCTCCAGAATTGCATAGGAGAATAAAAAGGACAGCAGTACGGATGGGGATATCATTGAATCAATTTATGCAAAAAGCAGTAGAAGACGAACTGACAAAAGAGAATATAAGCAATTAGAAAAACAGGCCCAGCGTAGGATGAAATCGGGCGCACCCTTTAAACTCTTGTAGAAAATGCCCAGGAAGGCCTCAGCTTGTACTGACTCTGGGGCATAGTAAAGCCATAATTTTTGGAGCTGAAGCGGCCCGCTGTTTTCCCTGCGTATATAGGGTATGATTAAAAACATGGAACGAGTTCTTGAGGTGTTAAATAAGCTGGAGGCCGAAGGGGTCATTGATCGTTACGCCATAGGCGGCGCGATGGGCGCAGTGTTCTATGCCGAACCAGTTGCCACCTACGATTTGGATATTTTTGTTCACTTTGCCCCATCTCCCTCGGGCTTGATCAGCCTCTCTCCGCTGTATGAGGCCTTGGCCTGTCGTGGATATCATGAATCGGGAGCCTATGTGGAAATCGAAGGTGTATCGGTGCAATTTCTTCCTGCCTATAATGCGTTGGTTGAGGAAGCGCTTGTGGCTGCTGCAGCGATTCATTACCAAAATGTCCCCACCCGGGTGTTCCGGGCCGAACACCTCATCGCGATCGCTGTCCAGACGGGCCGGCCAAAGGACCGGGGCCGAGTGGCAATGCTGCGGGCGCAGGCTGGCCTTGATGAGGCGTTGCTCGACGACATCCTGAAGCGATATGGCTTGGTGAAAACATGGAACGAGTGGACACAGTAAAGAACGTTTTTGAAGACTCCCTCCGCACGAAAGAGGCACGGCGGGTGGCGCTTTCAAAATTGCCCTACGAAGAGAAAGTCCGCATCGTGGTCAAGCTGCAGCAGATGCTGGCGCCAATTCTCCGTACCCGCGGCATAGTGGTGAAGGTATGGGACATAGACTAGCGCTGACCCGCTCACTTACTTGCTGGAAATCTTCGCTGCGGCATGCCTCGCCTGAAGCCAATTGGTGATAAGGACCAATATTAGCACGCCACCCCAGACCACATCCCGGTAAAAGTTGGAGACGTTCTCGAACATATTGAGCCCCGATGAAAGAATCTGAAGGATGAAGACGGCCAGCGTGACTCCACCTATAGTACCGAAACCGCCATTGGGGCTGATGCCGCCAAGGACAGCGATGAGCACGCATTGCATCGTGTATGCGGAGCCGTAGTCGGCTTTTGCCGAATTGGCCCGCGCCATCATGATAAGCCCGGAAATCGAGGACAAAAATCCGGAAAGCATGTAGGTCTTCAAGATTATGCGCTTATTGTTCAGACCTGCGTACTGTGCTGCCTTGGGGTTTGTTCCCACCATTGAAATCTGCATGCCGAACTTTGTCCGGGAAAGTATGAAGCCGACAAGAACAGCAATGACTATGAAGATGAGGAATGAAACAGGGATGAAATTGAAAGCTTCCGCATTCCCAATTTCCGAATAGAGCAGCGGGAGCCTGCTTTGCGGTCTTCCGCTTGTAAGCACAATGGCGACACCGGTATAGAGCTGCTGGGTTCCAAGCGTTGCCAGCATGGGCGGAATCCCGATAGTGCCGATGAGGAAGCCGGTTAGCGCACCGCAGAGCAGGCCTGTTGTCAGGGCGAGAAGGACTGCGACGATAATCATGGGCAGAACTTGCTCATTGGAAGAGCCCTGCGGTACCTGGGAAATGAGCAGCTTCGCGGCTATGATGGCCGAGAGATTTGCCGTGGAAACAATCGAGAGGTCAATACCGCCCGTCATCATGGCAAGGCTTACCCCGATGGCCATGATGCCATATTCGGGTAACTGCCGCATCATGGAATTGAAATTGGCCGGCCTAAGAAAAATATTCGGCCGCAGGAGAGTCATCAGGACGAACACGAGAATAAGCATGATGAACAACCGGAGCATGACACCGTTGCGGCGTTGCGGAAGAACGGCGCCGGTATTTGCAGCAGCGGTTGAATGAATATCCTTTTTCATATAATTCCTGTCCTTATGCATCCGTTTTCGCCTGTGCCAAAACGCGATTCTGTATATGGGTTGCCTGCCAGGCAGTCACACCTGTGCCAATCAGGATGACAGCCCCTGTGAATATCTTCG
>JAJFUL010000078.1 GCA_021372425.1 Spirochaetaceae bacterium | reverse complement strand
GAAGGGCTCACCATACGGGTCTGCCGCGGGGATATCGATTCGGGCGAAGGTCTGAACGCTCTGCTCGATGGCTGCCACACACTGGTCCATGCAGCCGGGCTGACCAGGGCGCTCACGGAAGACCGTTTCCGGGTAGTAAATGTGCTGGGATCGGCAAAGTTGGCCGCAGCCGCGGCTCTAGCCACAGAGAATGCGGCTAAAGCCGGAAATTCCGCAGCACATATAGAACATATAATCGCAATAAGCTCACTGGCCGCGGTTGGCCCGAGCCGCAACGACAAGGGTGTCGGGGCTGATGATGAACTGCGCCCGCTCACTCCCTATGGACGAAGCAAGGTTGAGATGGAACAGGTCATGCGCAGTATCGCCGGACCGATTCCCTGCACCTTCCTGCGGCCGCCGACCGTGTACGGCCCAAGGGACAGGGATACGCTCGAGCTTTTCAGGATGGCAAAACGTGGCATCCGGGCGTCGCTGAACGCCAAGAGTCGCCTTTCGTTCCTTTATGTGGAGAATTTGGTCGATGCAGTCATTGCGTGCGTGGAGCGCCCCGCGGCGCGCGGCGAGGATTTCATGCTGGCCGACGGAGGCGCGTATACCTGGGCCGAGTTCTCGGCGCTGATCGCCGAAGCCGCGGGGCGCCGCGGCATAGCCTTCACTGTGCCAGGCTGGATGCTTTCCGCCGCGGCCGGTATTTCCGCTCTGGCGCGGCCCTTCGCACGCAAGCCCCTGCTCATCAACAGGGATAAAGTGCTGGAGGGCCGCCAGGAGCGCTGGATGGCCAACACCGAGAAAACCGAAAAAACGCTCGGCTTTCGGCCGCGGCGAACCACAGCGGAAGGTGTCGCCGCAACCTACGCCTGGTACGAATCGCAGGGCTGGCTCTAGCGGCCGATAATCGTTCCGAACTGCGCTGCAGGCGGCAGCAGCGGATCCACCGCGCCAAATACCCACAACAAGGCGAGCAGGATCACAATGACTATTGCCAGATAAAGGCCCCATGGTCGCTTCTTCTCGCCGAACGGATCCTTCAACTGCCGTTCCGAGCCCGGCGGCAATACTGCCAAGTGGGTCAGCGACCCGCCAAACGGTACATTAATCTTCAGTCTTCCGTTGATCGCCCAGCCTTCCGCGTCCAATATCGGCCCCAGGTTCCTTTTTCTCAGTTTGAGATATGCCTGGATCATCGAAGGCCCAGAAATGAGCAACAGAATGACCACAATGCCAACTGGTATCCATGCTCCCATCCCCACGAATGCGCCTATAATGGTGGTGACCATCGTGCCAATACTGCCCAAGGCGACGCCGATTGCAGCCACTGTGCCTACATCGATTTTTTTTACTGCCGGTGGCTCAACCTTCTTTTCGCCTGCTGCCGCGCTCACAGCAGCTCCTGCTTGTCCGGCCAACTTGCCCTGCACGCCTGACTCCGCCGACGAGGCTCGTTTCTGCACCATGTCGCCGATGGTCTTCGAAAGCCATCGGTAAGGGCTGAAGAAAGCTTCCCGGATCGAAATCGGCTGTGCGACGATCTTTGTGATGCACGCATCCCAGTCCAGCCCGTCGCGATCATAGAAAACGCCGTTCCTGCCAACAAAAAGATTGTTGGCGTCGCCCGCGGTAAAGCCAGCCACAATGCTCTTCCTGCTTCCGTCCTTGCGGCTGCAGTCGCAGTATGCCAGGTACACATTCGACATCGATGCAAGCGTCGCATGCGCCGCAGGATTATCGACCTCGATGCAGAGTTTACACTCCCTGGCATCAAGATAGAGTCGCCCCGCCTGGAATATCCCATTGCGCTGGTTATAGAAGTCTGAGAAATTGACAAAATTCTTCAGGATCCTCATGAGGTCGCGGCGCAGGAGAATCAGCTTTCGAAGCTCGAGCATGTGATCCCGCAGCACGGCTTTTGCCGCATCTTCCTCGATAAGAGCAGGGATCGTCCCAAGCTCCTTCAGTCCGAAAATCGCCACAAGCCTCTCTGCCCCGAGCGAACCCGCGTTCCCCGCAGGCTTCGCTGCAAGCCAGGCGCCATAAGGCCCAAGCCCGGCCTTGACATTTTCCCAATCCGCAAGAGACAGCTCGGTCTTCTTCGCACCAAGAAGTGGTGCAACGAGTCGGGCAAAATCGCCCAACGCCTGCGACCAGCCAGGATTCAGTGCACCGGACAAATCGAGGACCATCGTAGCCTTAGGCGCCGCGATCGGCAGCGCAAGCAATTCAGGCGAAGTAAGTTCGATCCGGCTCGCAAAAAGGGTTGCCAGCCGTTCATCCTGGCCAAGCGCATCGCCTTTCGCGCCAGCAAGCGCCGCGAGTTGGGAACGCAGGAACCAGTCATTGATTTTTTCGCGGACGGCCTGGAGCGCCTGCCAAGCGGCTTCAGTGGCCTCGCCCAGCGGTTTGACCGCAGGATCGACGCCTTTCGCGCTCCAATCCAGCCATGCTTCCCCTTCGACAAGAAAGGCTTCATAACCGACCTTGTCGAGGCCTGCCTCGCCATTCAGATCAAGCCTGGAGTAGCCGGCATCCACGATATCCTTGATCGCTGCGGCCAATCCTTCCGATCCCGCGGAAGCAGGGGCGAGTACGCCGTCTCCATTGAATTTCTCCTCGGCGAATTTTTCAAGGGCGAGGGTGGAATCGGTCAGAGACACTTCCTGGGCCTTTGGCGCCTTGCCGCCATTGGCCATCAGCAGTGTCTTGGCTGCCGCTTCCTTGCCGGCTTCTGTTTTTAGGTTGGTGAGTTTGAGAGTCTCTCCCGGAGAAAGGAAATCATCAAGGGAAGCGAGATTCCCCGATGCAAAATCGATGGCCGCGCAGATATCCGGAGCCCGAATTCTGCCATCCTCGTCGGCATCGAGGAGTTCGAGTGTTTCCGGCAACAGACCATCGCCCTTTTTCGGCATTGCAAGCGCTGCCCAGAGCTTCTGGTCGAGACGAGGAATATGCGAAATATCATCGCCATTTCTTATGACAACCTGATCAACGCCGCCAATCCTTACGAATGACCATTGATATCCACCTGCTGACGCTTCGGCGATTTTTCCCATTGTTTTCCTCCCGAATATTCACAGTATAGAATATCTCCGGGCGGTTTTGCCACAAGCTGCCGAATTTCGCGTCATTTTCTTGCGGATTCCAAAATCAGGCTCTATAATTATGCAAAATTTATGCTCAAGGAGGTCTTTGTGATCGACATAACTGGTGATACGTGGCTGTACATCGGCATTGGCTGCGGTCTTGCCTCTATTGTTGCAGCTTTCGCATATTATCGCTGGGTGGCTCGCCAGGATCCCGGGACTAAGAAAGCCCAGGAAATTGCTGGCTGGATCAAGGAAGGTTCTTCGACATATCTGAAAAAGCTCTATTCGGCGCTCATCGCTGTCGCGCTCGTTTTGGGTGTCGTGCTGGCGATCGTTTTCTCCGGCGACGCAAGCCGTCCGCTTCGCGGTCTATGGACAGCGCTTGCTTTCGGTTTTGGAGCGACCTGCTCGGCGCTCGCGGGTTACCTTGGGATGTCCATCGCAGTCAAGGCAAATGTCCGGACAGCAACTGCCTGCGGACGAAGCCTTGGCCAAGGCTTCAACGTGGCATACAAGGCCGGAGCAGTCATGGGTCTCGCGATGGTCGGCGTAGCAGTTTTTGGAATGAGCCTACTTTACCTGATTTTCCATGACACCGAAATCATCCTTGGCTTCAGCTTCGGCGCATCTTCCCTCGCCCTACTTGCAAAGGCAGGCGGAGGAATCTACACAAAGACAGCGGATATCGCCGCAGACCTCACGGGGAAAGTGGAAATCGGAATCCCGGAAGACGATCCCCGCAACCCGGCCGTTATCGCGGACAACGTTGGCGACAATGTCGGCGATGTCGCTGGCATGGGTGCGGACATTTTCGATTCCTACGTCGCAGCGGCTGTGGCCTCGATGCTTCTTGGTACCTCGTATGCCTCGACAATCGGCATCCAGTATGTCATCCTGCCCCTCATCCTCTGCATCCTGGGCATCGTGAGTTCGCTCGCGGGTCTTCAATTCGTCAAGGTTGGCCCCAACGGGAAGCCTGGTCAGGCGCTCAACTCGGGAACGATAATTTCCTGTTTTATCTTCGCCATTCTCTCCACTGTGCTCTTTGCTGTGGCCAATGCAGCGGCAGGGCAGATGGTACTGAGCTGGGGCGCACTCATCGCCACGCTGGCAGGGCTGCTCATCGGTGTCATAATCGGCTTCACGACCGACTACTTCACCAATGACGAGCACAAGCCCGTACAGCATGTCGCAAAAGTATCAGCATCCGGCACCGGCCTGAATATCATAACGGGATTCAGCTATGGCCTCATTTCCATGGTTCCGGCGCTCATCGGCATCGTGGCGGCAATCCTGGTGGCCTATTTCTCGGCCGACGCATTCGGCCTGCCCGGCGTTTATGGAATCGGTATTGCGGCTGTGGGTATGCTTTCGCTGACCGGTGTCATCGTTTCGAACGATGCCTACGGGCCCATCGTCGACAATGCCAAGGGCATTGCGGAAATGTCGGGCATGAACGAAGAGGTCATCGAATCCGCCGACAAGCTCGATTCCGCTGGCAACACGGCAAAAGCAATAACGAAAGGCTTCTCGATCAGCGCTGCGGCGCTCACAGTACTTGCGATGTACTCGGCCTATTCCGAAGTCATCATGAAATATTCGGGATCGTCCACCTTTATCCTGGACATCCAGGACCCCTTCGTGCTGAGTGGGATCTTCCTCGGCACCTTCGTGCCACCCCTTTTTAGCGCGCTTACGATGCTCGCAGTGACGCGCAACGCGTTCACGATGATAGGCGAGATCAGGCATCAGATAAAAGAGAGGCCCGGCATCCTCGCCGGAACCGAATTGCCCAATTACAATGCCTGTGTCGGAATCGCATCGTCTGGCGCGTTGCGCGCTCTTGTCCTTCCGGCTCTCCTCGCCGTCGTGCTTCCGCTACTCGTTGGCTTCATCATGGGCCCCAAGGCGTTGGGCGGCTTCCTGGGTGGATCGATTTTCATCGGTGTCGCGCTCGCTCTGCTCATGTCGAACGCGGGCGGCCTCTGGGACAATGCCAAAAAATACATCGAATCGGGCCATTTCGGTGGTACTGGCTCGGAAGCGCACAAGGCGGCGGTCGTTGGCGACACTGTCGGTGATCCTTTCAAGGACACTGCAGGCCCCTCGATCAACACCCTGATCACGGTGATGAGTCTTGTCTCGAGCCTCTTTGCGCCGCTCATCGCGCAGTATCATCTCTTTGGTTGATTCGGGAGTAGGTTTCATCTGCAACGCTTTCATTTTCTCCTGCTTTGTTTATAATGCAAAGAGAAGAGCAGTGCCGCTGCCCGGCCGACGCGGGCGATACCAACACGGCACGAGGAGACATTGATGAAATCCATCCGGATCTTTTTCCTGCTGACCCTCATTCTCGTGGCGAGCTCAGGCCTTTTTGCCCAGGGCGCGCCCAAAGCGGCCGGTTCGAACCTGACCATCGGCCTTTTGATGGTCGGCCCCTACAATGACCATGGCTGGAGCCAGGCCAACTACGAGGGCATGCAGTATGTCATCGCCAAGGTCCCGGGCACGAAGCTGGTCTATATCGATAAGGTCAACCCCGCGGACAGGCCCGGCACGACGGCCTCCCAGCTGGGTGAGAGCCTGGTCGCCCAGGGCGCCCGCTTCGTGGCATTCACCTCCGACGACATGACCGACGAAGCCATCAAGTTCGCCCAGGCGCATCCCGAAATTTTCGTCATCATGACTTCCGGCGACCAGCAGTGGAAGGAAGGCAAAGCCTACAAACCGCTTGCCAACATGATCAACATCATGGGCAGAATGGAGTACGGTAAGATGATCGCCGGCGTCGCCGCTGCCATGACGACAAAGACCGGCCAGATCGGCTACCTCGGCCCTCTCATCAATGACGAAACACGTCGCCTCGCTTCCTCAGTCTATCTCGGCGCCCGCTACGCATGGGTTAATTACCTCAAGAAGGACCCTGCACAGCTCAAGTTCCGCGTGACCTGGATTGGCTATTGGTTCAACATTCCTGGCGTCACCTCTGATCCTACACAGGTTGTCGACGAATTCTTCAATTCCGGCTGCGATGTCGTGATATCCGGCATCGACACGACGGAAGCCGTGACGGAAGCGTCGAAGTATCATTCACAGGGCAAGGATGTCTGGGCGATTCCTTACGACTACACGAAGGCGATGGACGAGGGAAAGAGCGTTTCGCTCGGCGTTCCCTACTTTAACTGGGGTCCGGCCTATGTAAAGGCCGCTAAGGACGCCATGGCCGGCACCTGGCAAAGCCACTTCGAGTGGAACGACCCGGATTGGAAGAACATCAACAACGTGGATACATCGGCAGTCGGCTTCAAGAAGGGAGTGCTGACGGTGAACGCATCGCAGACAGTGGACAAGTTCGTCAAGGAACTGGCCGGCGGACTCAATCTGTGGAAGGGACCGCTCAATCTGCAGGATGGCACCCAGTATCTGGCCGCAGGCAAGGCAGCAACCGATCTGCAAATCTGGTATCTGCCCCAGCTGTTGCAGGGGATGACAGGACAGAGCGTTTCCAAGTAGTCTGCACAGCATGATAGTCGAATTCCGCTGTATTTCCAAGGCTTTCGGAGCGGTCAAGGCGAACGATTCGGTTTCGCTTTCCGTTCCGGAAGCCAGCATCCAGGCTATCGTCGGCGAAAACGGGGCCGGCAAAAGCACCCTCATGAAAATCCTGTCGGGTTATTTGTGTCCCGATTCGGGCCAGATACTTCTTGACGGAAAAGCTGTCAGGATCAATTCCCCCGCCTGTGCGCTGCGGCTTGGTATCGGCATGCTCCATCAGGACCCCCTTGATTTTTCCCCGCTCACAGTGCTTGACAATTTCATTCTGGGAAGTCCGAGCAGATTCGTCCCCAATCGACGCAAGGCCTTGGAAGACCTCGCAGGCCTCGCCGGCCGGCTTGGCTTCTCGCTCTCCCCCGATGCCCGCATCGATGCGCTGACGGTCGGGGAGCGGCAGCAGCTCGAAATTCTCAGACTACTCTGGCTGGGCGCAAAGGTGCTCATCCTTGACGAGCCGACGACCGGCATCAGCCTGCCCCAGAAGGAAAAACTTTTTGTGGCGCTAAAGACGCTGGCCGCAGAAGGCATGTCGATTTTCTTCGTCTCGCACAAGCTTGAGGATGTCGAGTCGCTCTGCGGCAAGGCGGCGGTCTTGCGCCAGGGCATCCTTGCAGGAACCATGGAACAGCCATTCGACAGCAAGGAACTTGTCAGAATGATGTTCGGCAAAGACCTTGGGCCTGCTACCAGAAGCTGCAGGGAAAATGGCAAACCGCAGCCCTGCTTCAACCTCGAAGTGAAAAACGCCTCTATGGACGGAACGCGCTTCCGGATGAAGGGCATCGGGCTCCAGGTACAGGCCGGCGAAGTGATCGGCCTCGCGGGTATGGAGGGCTCCGGGCAGGAGCTCTTCCTCGGAGCTTGCGGCGGCCTCGTGCCCACTTCGGGGGGTGCGATCTGTCTGGGCAATGCAGGCAAGGCGATGACCGGCAGGACCTATCACGATTTCCAGGGCTCAGGAGTCGGCTATCTTCCCGCTGCCCGACTCGAAAAAGGGCTGGTTCCGGGCCTCAACCTCGCAGAGCACTATGTGCTTGCCAACCGCATGCCTGGCTTCTTCATCGATAGGGATAAAGCGCTCGACCTGGCGGATTCGCGCATCGCAGCATTCAATATCAAGGGCGGGCCCGAAAGCCCCGCGGAGTCGCTTTCGGGGGGGAATCAGCAGCGCCTGCTGCTCTCGCTTCTGCCCGACAATCTGTCGCTCATCCTCATCGAGCACCCGACGCGCGGCCTCGATGTCGAATCGACCATATATGTTTGGGCCAAGCTAAAGGAGCGATGCGCGCAGGGCGCCTCGATCATTTTCATATCCTCCGATCTTGACGAGATACTGCAATACAGTGACCGCGTCATGGTGTTCTTTGCGGGAAATGTCACGCCCCCGCTCGATGCGGAATCGCTCAACGTTCAGCGTCTTGGCGAGTTGATCGGCGGAAAAGGCTGGGAGGCGCTTCAAGGAAAGAAAGAAGCCCATCAAGAAAATAAGGAACTCGAACATGCATGAAAGCCGGCCGGTACGCATGCTTTTTGGCTCAGGATCGATTGTTTTCGCGCTGCTGCTTACGTCGCTTGTGCTGCTTGCCACGGGTACCAATCCTGTTGCGGCCTATTCCAACATACTCCAGGGCGCGTTCGGTTCGGCTGATGTGGCGGCCAACGTCATCGTTTCATGGGTTCCGCTTATGTTGGTGACCTCAGGGCTCCTCGTCACCTTCACCGTCGGTCTCTGGAACATCGGGATCGAAGGCCAGATAACTCTGGGAGCGATTTTCACGGTCTGGGCCGAACGAGAATTGGCAAATGCCGGCCTTCCGCCAGGTCTCGTCATTGCGCTCGCAATGCTCGCAGGCGCGGCAGGCGGCGCGTTGTGGGCAATGCTCGCGGGTGTACTCAAGGCCTTCGGCGGCGTCAATGAGATATTCGGCGGCCTCGGGCTCAATTTTGTCGCGACCGCGCTCAACCTTTGGCTCATTTTCGGCCCATGGAAGAGGCCGGGTATCGCGTCGATGTCGGGCACACTGCCTTTTGATCCATCATTGTGGATGCCTACCATAACCCCGCAATCGCGGCTTGCAATCATCCCTGTCATCATCGCGCTGGTTGGCATCGTCTTTGTCTTCATATTGCTGAAGGGCAGCTATTTCGGCCTTCAGCTGAAAGCAGTGGGTAAAAATCCCCGCGCGGCGTACATCCTGGGTATTCCGACCTGGCAGCGCATGATGACGGCATTCGCGTTATGCGGCGCATTCGCAGGCCTCGCGGGCGGTGTCCAAGTCACCGCAGTCTACCATCGCCTCATCCCTTCGATTTCGAGCGGCTATGGCTACTCGGGCCTTCTTGTCGCCATGCTCGCCAATTATAGCGCCATTGCCTCTGTGCCGGTGGCACTTTTTTTCGCTGCGCTTAATGTCGGCTCGATCCAGTTGCCCATCGTGCTTAAGCTCGATTCGTCCCTGGCCGGTGTCATACAAGGCTTCCTCGTACTTTTTGTGCTACTGGGCAATGGAATCCGCACGCGCATTTTTGGACGCCAAGACAGCCATGGCGCCAGGCCGGCCCGCAGCAAAAGATCGAAAAGCGGGAGGCAATGCGAAGGAGATGATCATGAATAGCAGTCCCATACTGGCTGGCCTTGCCGGTGTTCTCTCCTCCGCGGCGCCGATTCTTTTCGCGGTCATTGGTGAAACGATCAGCGAGCTGGGTGGTGTCCTAAACCTATCGATGAACGGCATGATCCTCCTTTCGGCTATGGGGGGATTCGCCGCATCGCTCGCGACCGGCAGCATCCTGCTCGGATTCCTCGCCGGCGCCGCGATCGGCGCACTGGTGTCGCTCATCGTTGCCTTCTCGAGCATCACGCTGAAGCAATCGCAGGTGGCAGTCGGCTTTGTCCTGGCCCTCCTGTGCAGGGATCTCTCCTATTTCCTGGGGAGTCAGATCATGGGCCAGACTGCTCCCCGGCTGAATCTCCTGCCAATTCCATTTCTCTGCAACCTGCCCATTATCGGTCCTCTCCTTTTCAACCACGACATTATGACCTATGCCAGTTTCATCCTGGTGATCGTGTCCTGGTTCCATATCGAGCGCACAACACCCGGCCTCATGTTGAAAGGCATCGGCGAGAATCCCAGGGCAGCCTATGTTCGCGGTGCCAATGTCAATCGGCTTCGATATATCTATACCGTTGTTGGTGGCGCTATAGCAGGACTGGCAGGTCCCCTTTATTCGCTTTCGGTCAAGGCGGGATGGAAAGGAACCATCTCTGGCCTCGATGGCATTGGCTGGATCGTTTTATCCATCACCATATTCGGCGGATGGACTCCGTTCCGCGCTGCGCTCGGCGCTTACCTGTTCGCGTTTCTGCAGTGGCTTGGCCTTATCCTTCAGCCGGTCATGCCCAATGTACCCTCCCAGGTACTGCAGGTTGCGCCCTTTCCGCTCATGATTCTCACTTTGCTTTTGGTCAACATCAGCAATGCCGAATGGATGGAGCGCAGTCTTTCCCGCCTGCCCGTCCCGGTGCGCCGGGACATACTCAAGGTTCTGCATTCTCTGAACGCCAAGCCGCCTGCATCACTTGGCGTGCCCTTCGACGACGAGTCATAAAAGCACGAGAGGAGGTCATATGAGTCCGATTAATGAAAAGATGGTCCTTGACGGCATGAATGCGCTTCTGTCCGAACTGGTCGACGGTCCTGCGCCTGGGCAGGGAACATGGATTCTCGATCGCGATCCGCAGGCTGGCATCGCGGGTACCTTGAAACAGCTCTCCGCGGCCCAGGCCTCCCAGCATATAGTCCCCGAAGAATCGAGCATCGCTGGTCACGCAAACCACATTCTGTTCAGTATAACCCTGCTGAACCGCCGGGCCGCAGGCGAAAATCCCTTTGCAGGCGCAGACTGGCAAGGCGCCTGGAAGGTTCAGACAGTAGATGAGGAGCAGTGGCAGGATCTTCAGCGCGACCTCATGCAGCAGGCGCACGCGTGGATGAAATCGATCAACGTCTCCAGGGAGTGGGATGATGACGATTTGACGGGAGCGATCGCCACCATGGCGCACCTTGCCTACCACTTGGGCGCAATCCGCAACATGCTGGAAGCAGCAAAACAGACGCCCGAGAAATAAAGCCAAAAGGTTGCGCGACCATGAAAATCACTGATACCCAAAGTAAAAGATTGTTCAGGCTTGGCCTTCCGCATGCAGGAGCAGCGGTCATTTTTACCATTTTTTTCGCGCTTTTGATCGGCATGACCGCCTGCTCAAACCAGGACAAGGGCAAGCTGACCGTTACCGGCGGCGATCCCGTCGACTATCAGGCCGAGAACGGCGACCGCCTCGTGGCTAAGTATTATTCCCTTTCCGACAAGAGCCTCGACTTCGTGAAAGTCACACTGCCTGACGGCATGGAATACACCCTGCCCCGCGTGCTCTCTGCCTCCGGCGTCCGCTATACGGACGACATGGAGCTGGTATGGTGGACCAAAGGCGACACTGCCCATGCCGAGAGGCGCGATGCCAACGGCGAATGGCAGACACTCTACGCCGAGTGCAGGGAAATCGAAAAAGGGAAATGAGCATCGATCAGCGCAAGCAACCAACCCTGTAATTTGGCTACTGGCACGATTACGTTAATTAACGGATCAAAATCGCTTCAGAATTTGATTTTATTTTTATTTTGGGATTTATATCATCGATCCGGTATAATATACTAATTGCACACACAATGAAGGAAAAAGTGCAAAAAGAAGATCTCTTGCGAAGAATAGGCAACATATCTCAATTGGCTTACGCACGCCGTTCGAGAATGGAAGACGGCACTGCAGATGGCTGTAAAGTCATTACTGTCGCAAATGGCGGAGGTTTAGCCTATACAGTGATCGAGGGCAAGGGACTAAACCTGCTGAACTTCAGTTACCGCGGCACTAACCTAAGCTTCATCTCCAAACCGGGACTTGCCGCCCCTGCGTTTTTCAACCCACACAATCAGGAATTCCCGCGGAATTTCCAGGCCGGGATGTTGTTCACTTGCGGGCTTCTCAATGTCGGACCTGCTTCCATTGACGAGGGCATGGAACTTTCGCAGCATGGGAGGATAGGCCAGCTGCCTGCAGAAAACGTCAGCATCAATACCGATTGGGAAGGGGATGATTATTTCATTCGAATTTCGGGAGAAGTAAGAGAGGCCGCTCTGTACAGGGAGAATTTATTATTGAAACGTAGCATAGTAACGAAATATGGCTCAAAGACTGTAACGTTGCACGATATTGTAGAAAACCAAGGGTTTGAACCACAACCTTTCATGGTTCTATATCATATAAATATTGGTTATCCCCTCCTTGACGAAGCGGCGCGTCTTATAATATCGGACAAGGGGGTAATTGCCCATGATGCAATATCAGAAAATGGAAAAGACAAAATTGCGGAGTTCTGTGCCCCCATCGACAATTGTCCCGAGCAGCTATTTTGTCATGATGTCTGCCACGATTCATCTGGCAGGACCTTGCTTGGGCTGATCAATGATGAGTTAGGAATAGGCTTGGCAATACAGTATGACACAGGACCTTTGCCCTATCTCGTGGAATGGAAGTCGATGCGCTCTGGCGATTATGCTTTAGGAATTGAGCCAGCCAACTGTACGGTGAATACAAGAGCTAAAGAGCGCGAAATGGGTACTCTGCAAACCATTCGTCCTTTTGAAAAAGTCGCCATAAATCTTGAACTGACAGCCCTTGATGGACCTGATGAGATCAGTAATTTCGAAGCGCGGGTCAAAGCGCTTGGACAGACATAGCTGATTCAAGCCCAGAGTTTTTTTTCTATCCTGATATATTCTAGGTATTTATTATCATAAAGAACTTTCGCTTTGGAGTCTGGTATACAGTGGCCTATTATGCTGATAAGGTGCTGAACTTCTGAAAGGGACGAAAACAGCCCTGAGCCTATGCCCGCCAGCATGGCGGCACCCAAGCAAGCAGTCTCTGCAGTGCTCAATACATCCACCGGCAAGTTGGTGACATTTGCAATCGTGTTGCACCAAGGCATGCTCTTGGCTCCCCCGCCAAATATCCTAAGGCTCTGGATGGCTGGTCCGCGTCCCCGCATGATTTCAATATTCTCTCTAACCTGAAAGGCCACCCCTTCGAAAAGGGCTTGGACCATTGCGCCGGGTTGAGTGTTGAGGTGCAGACCGTAAAAACATCCGCAGCTGTCAGCATACCAGTTGGGTGTACTGGCACCTGAAAGATGTGGATAGAAGAACAAAGAACCAGCATCAGCACCCTCTGCCATCAAATCAAGATCACCATAGCTTTTGCCTGGAAAGAAAGTATCCCTGAGCCATTTTAGCGAAGCAGCAGCTGTGCTGATTACACCTTCCGTCACCCAACGATTTTCTTCAATATCAGCGAAGCAGGAAATTCTCATTTTTTCATCCAGCTTTGGCTGCGACCATTTCCTGGTGATGGCCGCAGCCGTGCCAAGTGAAATTGTGGCCACACCATCAGAAATCCCTGCTCCCGCGGCAGCGCATTTTTGGTCTTGGCCTCCGACTACAATCGCTGCATTTGGATTGATCCCAAGTTCCCATGCCACTTCGGGGAAAATTACTCCTGCCTTGCTGCCTGCCTTGGCCACTATTGGCAGTTTCGCTTCGTCAATACCCAAAAACTGTAAAAATGCCGGAGACCAACAGCGCTTATTGATGTCAAACAGCATCGTCCCCGAAGCCATCGTATAGTCTGTTACGTAATTGCCGCAAAGTTTGGAAATTATGAAATCATGTGGCATCAAAAAATGGTCAGCATCACTAAACAGGCGAGGTTGATGGTTTTTAAGCCACAGCAGTTTAGGAAACATATAAACGCCATTCGCTCTCTTCCCTGTGATCTTATAGATCTGCTCCTCACTGAACCGGCTTAGCAATTCAGCAGTTTCGCCATCAGCTCTTTTATCAAGCCAGCTAATCGCATTTGACATCGGCTGGCAATCGCGGTCTACGGGAAGAAAGGAAATTCCCTGCGAGCTTATACTGATACCAACGACACTTTCTGCAGGATAGCCGCTATTTTCAATCGCTGCTTTGATCGATTTCTTTACAAGAGTCCACCAGAGATCTGCGTCCTGCTCTATGTAATTCCCAGGAAGAAAAATCAACGGATACTCGTTGTAATCCTGCCCAAGTTCATCAAGATTTTCATTATAGAGGATGCTTCTTACGCCAGTTGTGCCCAGATCGATGCCGACCAATGTCCTCATCAGGCTCGCCTCTCTGCCAATTCGACCGTTTTCTTTACCAGGTTCTGTCCAAATTCAGGATCAAGCAATGAAGTGTCTGCTTCATATCCACCTTCATCATATGCCGAGGTGGTGCATACGTATCCGGGCAAACAGCCATTGGCAAGCTCATTGATGATGACTAGGCTGCCATTTATCTGCTTCTTTATTTCAAGTCCATATTCGACAAATATTTCTCCGGGAAGCCCGATCAGCTTCAAATTGCCGAGCGTTGCCACCTGAATTTCAGCTGGGTTTTCATCTTCGATTAAATCGATTCTCCTGCCGGCTTCCATCATTATGACATAGCCCAGGAGGTCCTCCGATCCCAGTAGCTTAAGGTTTGAATTCTGCACTTCAAGATAAGAAGCATTGGCTTCGACTTTATGATCATAGATTGAACGATCTTCCTTGACGCGTTGTTCCATGACCTGCCTTGAGGGAAGCTTGCGAAGAGGAATCGGAATCTGCTCGCTCGCTATGTTTATATCGAAGCTCTTCGAAAATGCCATACTGTCTATTGCCTTCATGACACATGAAGCAATCGTTCGTCCTATTCTTTCGGCCTCGCCGAAAGATTGACCTTTTCTAAAATACCGGGAACTTTGGTTGCCGGATGTTCCCTGCGCAAAAAGCATGACAGCTTCCGGATATTTTTCTTTCAGCGCCATCCTTATATAACCTGGGTAATCTGCCGTGACTACCGTGGAATCTTCGTGTAATAGGGTAGGATGCAGGGCATAGTTTACCACTATGCATCTTGTTTTGCCTTCATTGTCCCTGGCTGCCATTACATAGGCATAAGGATCACAGGGGCCTGCGGGATCACGACGATTCCCCCCAATTCCCTGTTCTCTCCCGCAATATTCTTTGCAAAAACCAATTTCCGCATTAAAAGAATTCTTTTTGGCCTCGCTGATAATGCCAATTATCTTGCTGATCAATTCATCTACATATTCCTTGTTTTCGCCTAATCCCATAAGGAGAGATTCGCTATCCAGCCGACCAGAAGCCCAAGGCCCGGAATGCGTATGCGAACAGCTGATCATTATATTCGATGCAGGAATACCTTCTGTTTTTTCTACTCTATCACGTACATATAAAACATGCTTTTTTGAGAAAAAGAGAATATCCAATGTGACCATCACAAACTGTTTATGTTGATTCTTTATATACAGGCAGCTTGCAAAGAGCGGATCGTGGATACCGGTGTTGTATCGGGGGAAATGTGGGTACCCGGCAAGGTCAATGCCTTTGCCGGGTGAAATATCGATAATGGCGGCTCCTGCCATAAGTTCATTCATTCTTCAACCTCCAGTATAGCCTTAGACTCTGACGGTCCTGATACCAAGGATTCTTGCCAGATCCTCAATTTCTTCGCTCAAATCACCATAGCAGATCGCATAGTGTTGACCAGAATAGTTATCCACCAGCTTCTTTATATCGCCATCCAACCTAACATCAAGAGCAGGCATATATCCTTGCCTGAGTTCAGTTTCCAGACCTTCTCCCGTCATGTACAAAATATGATAATCGTTCCTGTCTTCAACTAAACGCATTATCGTTACGCGGCCTCGCTTTAGGACAAAGCTGGCCTGCAAGCCGGAAAAACCGGGATGAGGCATAAAATTTCCAATTTCACAACATCCCTTTTCCCCAAGGCTGAACGGGGCAAATCCGCACGATGAAAACTTCACAACATTTTGCATATGGTTCATTGCATCACCATATGCCACTACATCGCCCGAGAGAATATTCAGAATTGCCATGGAGACGGTATTCATGACATCGCCCTCACAGGAAGATACGATTCCTTCATCAGCAAGAGCAGAAAGGGGTACACAGGGCACTGCCTTGTATTCTTTCGAAAATTCATATTGGCATTTGATATTTACTGCATTTAAGCCTTGTTCCTTGCACAGTTCCTTCAGCGCGACATAAATCCTGGCGGTTTTTTGCAGCATGGAATTCTGTACATCTGGTTTGATGTGCGCAATTGATTTGAGATGAGCTATCGCTTCATTGCACGAGTCATCAGATACCTTTTTAGAATTTTCTATCAATGTATATGAATCGCTCTGCACAATCTCCGGACCGATCTTTATCCTCATCAGCAAATGGTCAAAAGTGCCAGGATAAATGCTCATGGATGCATAGCCAATCAAGCCAACCCTGAGTCTCTTCAGCTTTTGGGAACATACGCTCGCCCTCGCAAAAGATTTTATTTTCAGCTGGGTTTCTATATCTGAAGGCAATCCAAGCAAAGGCTTATAGTGATATCCAGCTCTATCCATGCTTCCCTTGAGCATGGCGAACGATACATAGGAACCAGTGCTGGTCAGCGCACCGCCCTCCTTAAACATTCCAAATCCCCACAGGCACATCGGCAAATGTTCTATCTCCCGGATAAATGCAAAAACAGTCGAGCACTCAACCCAGGAGCCAAGAAAGATTATTACGCCATCAACTCCTTGTTTCACTATTTCTCTTCCCGCCATCTCTGCCGATTTATAATCTGTGACAGGATTTTGGATCATAAAATAAGGAATTGAATTTACATCCAAAGTTTTCTTTGCTTGTCCGACAATGGTATGGACTGACTTGTTTACATAATCCGGATGGCAAATGTTCACAAAACCAATCATTATATCCTCCGCTCTGCTGTATACTAAAGTCACGGCCAGAAGCAAAGCTTCTGGCCGTAAAGCCTCGATGCTTGATGTTTATGATCAAGCATTAAGGAAAGGACTTCAAGAAATGATCACATCAATTTTCGCGAAGCGATACTATCTCTCTCCAATTGAAGTTCTTAATTGTCGTTGCGTCAAGAACGAAAGAATGGGACAGATAATCCTTCGGAATCGTTTTCCCGGCAAAATATTCGCTGATAGCTTTAATCGTATCCGCAGCCTGAACAGCTGGAGAAGAGGTGGCAAAAGCTTTCATGATTGGATCATTTGCCTCAAGCTGCTTGAAGCCCTCAACGCCCCATGCATTGCACACAACAATCGCCTTGCTTTTTGCAGCCTTGATTGCAGCGAGTGCGCCAGCACCAGTATCATAGTTGATGCCATAGACGACGTCCACATCAGGGTTGGAAATCAGGATGTTTTCCATAACCGACATAGAATCAGTCCGCGATGCTTTGCCATCCTGTCGCGCAACAATCTTAACACCAGGCATCTTTTTCACAGTATCCGCGAAACCATTTGCACGCTTCGCGCAGACAATCGCTGACTGCGGATAGTCAATGACAGCAACTTTTGCCTTCCCGCCAAGCTTTTCATTGATATACTTTTGTGCCCACTGGCCAACTATGACGCCATCCTCATAAAAGTCAAAACCAACATGGGTAATGACCTTTTTGCTGTTCGACGGACCATCAAAAGTAAATACCGGTATGCCCTTTGCTACCGCTGCCTCAATTGCTGGGACCAAACCTGCCGGATCTGTGCAGCTCAATGCAATCGCGTCAACGCCTTTTGATACGAAATCCTCGATCTGTTGCATCTGCTTCGCCGGATCGGTATCCGCATCCTGGATTAGAAGCGTATAGCCAGCCTTTTTCGCTTCCGCCTTGAATCCAGCCTCAAGATCCTTGTAGTATTCATCGCGACGATAGAATAGCGAAACACCAATTGTTTTCTTTCCAGTTGCAGCTTTTGCATTGTCATCAGCAATGACAGGCATGCAGAGAGAAAGAACTAGTGCGACGACTACGATGACCTTTTTCATTGTCGTACCTCCTGTACTATTTTTCAGCCTTGATGGCGAAAAACCAAATTGACTCATCTCCCTATCTGGAAATTGCCAACTCGAGGATAGATTCCTGGGTTGCATCTTTGCCGCTTACTTCACCGCTAATTTTTCCATCGTGCATAACAATGATACGGTCTGCCATTCCAAGTAGTTCTGGAAGTTCAGACGAGATCATGATTATTCCTTTCCCCTCTTTGGCCAGAGAACAAAGAAGCCTGTAGATTTCTGCCTTTGCGCCGACATCGATACCCCGCGTCGGTTCATCAAAAATAACCACGTCGGAATCGACTGCAAGCCACTTTGAAAGAACGACTTTTTGCTGATTTCCTCCCGAGAGATTTTTGACTTCGCGCTCTTCGTCTGGAGTCTGGATACGCAGTTTGCTAATAAAGCCATGGGCCATCTTTTTCTCGAGAGCCTTGTTTATCTTTTTGCTCTTTATGACAAGATCAATTCCAACCAGACTGATATTTTCCTTGACGCTCATGTTAAGAATGAGTCCTTGCCGCCTTCTGTCTTCGGGAACAAGCGCGATCTTGTTTTTTATTGATTCGGCTACCGATTGTCCTTTCAGTTCCTTCCCATTGATAATAACCGAGCCTTTCTCGCGCTTATCGGCCCCGAATATTGCCCGGGCGGTCTCTGTGCGGCCTGACCCAACAAGTCCTGCCACGCCAAGAATTTCTCCACTATGAAGCTGGAAACTGATATTTTTGACCATCCGCCCGCGGCACAAATTTTTGACTTCGAGTAGAGTTTCGCCAATTTCCACTTTTTCCTTGGGATATTCATTCTCCAGATCGCGCCCGACCATCATACTGATCAACTGTTTGCGATTGATATTCTTGACATCACTCGTTCCCACCAGCCGTCCATCCCGCAGCACAGTTACTTCATCTGCCAAATTAAAAATTTCTTCCAGACGGTGCGAAATATAGATGATTGTCACGCCCTTTGCCTTGAGCGTCCGCATTGTCCGAAAGAGAACCTCCTGTTCCTTGGTTGTCAGCGTTGCAGATGGTTCATCCATAATCAACAATTCAAGGTTGAACGACATTGCTTTGCAGATCTCAACGATTTGCTTCTGTGCTATGCTTAATTCTTTGACTATGGCATAAGCACTCAGGTTTGCATCCAACGAATTCAGCAGGTCTTGGGCATCCTTGTAAATGCTCCGCCAGTCAATTAGGTAATGCTTAGTCTTTGGTCTTCCCAAAAAGATATTTTCAGCGACACTTAATGTATCAACAAGCTTTATTTCCTGATGCACAACGCTTATTCCCTGCTTCTGTGCATCTAGCGGGCTTCTGGGACTGAGTTGTCTGCCCATATATACCATTGCGCCAGCATCAGGTCTGTAGATGCCATCAAGAATTTTGATCAATGTAGACTTGCCGGCTCCATTTTCTCCAACAAGCGCATGAATGTGTCCTTTTTTTATCTGAAAGGAGATATCATCGAGCGCTCTTACCCCGGGGAAGCTTTTTGATATCCCCTTGAGTTCAAGCAGTATCTGTTCACTCATTGAATTGCTCCTTGCTTTATGCCTTGTTACGCTTCCGTGTCTGATAAACATCGAGGCCTACAGCAAAAACAAGGACGAGGCCTTTCACCATCTGCTGGTAATATGAATTGACATTTAGCAAGGTCATTCCATTGGTCAGAAGGCCGACCAGTATGGCTCCCATCAGGACTCCGAATATTTTGCCTTTGCCACCCGCAAGGCTTACCCCGCCGATTACGACAGCGGTGACAGCCTCAAATTCCCAGCCTAATCCGGCATTAGGCTGCCCGGAAGCAAGTCGAGAAACAAGAATGATGCTACTCAGCGAGGCAAGAAGTCCTGCAATGACATATGTCAAAACTTTGATTTTCTTTACTTTTATGCCAGACAAATATGCCGCCTCAGAATTCCCCCCTGATGCATAGACAAATCTTCCAAACTTTGTCTTTTGCGAGACAAACCCAACAATTAAAAATATGACTACCATGATCAGAACCGGCCACGGAATGCTAAAAAGATAGCCACGGCCCAAAAAGCTTATTGACTCGGGGAGTCCTGAAATTGGATATGCATTGGTAAGCACGTAAGTCAAACCGCGTGCCACGCTTTGCGTTCCCAATGTGGCGATCATTGGTGGTATGCCTAGAAATGCATCTTGAACTCCATTGAAAAGTCCGCAGATAGCGCCAACAAGAATTGCCAGTATACCGGCAACAATTGGAGGCATTCCCAGATTCACCATGCCCATTGAAAACACAATACCTGTTATTCCAACAACAGCTCCAAGAGAAATATCAATGCCACCAGCGACCATGACCAGGAATTGACCTGCCGCCAAAATTGCAATCATTGAAATCTGCCTGAGAACATTCATAATATTGTTGAAACTCAAAAACGAGCTTGACATGATGGACATAATGATAGATAGACCAATGACAGCCAACGCAATTGGATAATTTCCAAACCACGCTGCTATTGGCTTGAAAAAGTTTCCTTTTTGAACCTGCTCTTGGGCTTTTTCTCCCATATTGCTCCTCCTTGGTGTTCTTTTATCCATTTTTTAATACTGAATATTCCAATTCGGCTCGATATCAGCGGCTATTGTCTCGGACACAATGACATCAGTGGGCGCCAACTGCAGCACAGAAGTAGGAACCTGGGGTGTAACCGGGCCATGCATAACAAGCCTGGCAATCATTCTCTGCCATGATACAAAAGTCCCCGCAGTGGCGATCCCGTGCATATCGAGTCTGGCTTTTGCCTTCAAAGCATCGCGCGGACCTATGCTGGCTGCTTTCGGAGGCACGTTGGCGATATCCCCACTGAGGCCGAAACTTCCATGCAATGAGTTTTGCGCTATTGTCAAAGCATTAAGCGTCACAACCCTTGCACCCATATTTATGAAATCATCCAGCGATCCTTCAAATTCCTTTGAATTGGGTTCAATGAAGGCCAGATGACCCGTCCAGCCAGGACCGCTGTAGCAAATGTCTGCCTCCCCTTCATCTTCAATCATCTTGCTGTAATACGTGATATTCTCTGTTGTAGGCCCATGGATCTGTTTGCATGGCGGACGCAATTTTTCATTGATGTTTGCATAGAAATAATTTTTGAAAGCGTGCATGAAGCCTTGTGGATATGTTTCCGGTGCTATGCGTCCATCCTGGTCTGCCCACTCATCCATAATGAAGATATGAACATTCCGGCAATTGACTTTAAATTTGTTGATGAGATAAGCAAGCTTCTTATAGGTAGGCGATGGATTGGGCATGATCATGACTACTTTTGTATTCGTATCATCTGATTGCTTAATGCGATAAAACATGTCAGCCAGAAAAATTAATTCGAATTCATCATCAGGGAATACCTTTATCCGGTAATAGGGATTAGGATGCTTTTCAAGATCTTCTCTCTTTATGTTCCTGACTCGTTCCAGAACTGCCTTGTCTCTGTAAGGAACGCAATATGAAGGCTCAAAACTAAAATCCATCGGCCATCTCCTTTATAGATATCATTTCAATTCATTCGTAACCGACTGCCGTTCATGAACACGTCCTGAATCCGTATATCGTCATTGGTTACGACAAGGTCCGCCTTCTTGCCAATTTGTATGCAGCCAACTTCATCATCGACACCAAGAAGCCGTGCAGGGTTCCCAGATGCCATCTTCGAAATGACAGGCAAGTCAGCATTCACATGTTTGCGCATATTCCTGACTGCCGCGTCCATCGTCAATCTGCTTCCTGCAAGTTGCCCATATTCGTTGAAAAAAAGGTCACTATCGCTTCCTGGATCCACGTCAGAAAATTCAGTTGCATCAGTAATAAGAATCAAATGCTCTTCGCCTTTTACCTTGAGAAGTAATTGGAGCATGTGTCCCCTGACATGCATTCCCTTTGAATCAGAAATTATTTCTGCATACAGATCATCACTGAGCATGACTGCCTCATCAATTCCAAATTCACGGGTTCCTGCACATATAGTCCTTGCACAACCTGTTGCGTCCATCGTATGGGTTGCGAGCCTGATTTTTCTGTTGCTTGCCAATTCCATGACAAGCTCACCCGGGGCTTCGCTATGACCAACCGCTACGACTATGTTTTTTCCATTCAAGTAATCAATAAATTCTCTTTCTCCGTCCAGTTCGGGAGCCACCGTCCATAGTCTGATGAATCCCTTTCCACATTCGACAATCTGTTCGTATTCCTTTCGGTCAACCTTCCGTGCATTCCAGCTTGCCATGCCATATTTCATGTTTATATAGGGGCCTTCCATGTTGATGCCCTTTATGTTGCTGCCGGTGGAAGTATTCGAAGCCTGAATGATGCGATCAATTCCTTTTAAGGTGTCATCAAAACCTACTGTATAGGCGATCGTGGGAAACAACGTTGTCGTTCCATGACGCAGGTGAAAGTCGGCCACCCTCTGCGGTTCGTCTTGAACCCAGTACCCGCCGCCTGCGTGGCAGTGAATGTCGACAAACCCCGGAAATACATATTTCCCTTCCGCCTCTACAATGAGGCAGCTGCTATCAACATGGTCGGTGATGGAGGCAATTCTGTCTCCTTCAATTACCAGGTTTTTTTTGACTACCCCGTTTTCCAGAACGAGATATGCGCCGACGATTTCCTGCTTCATGATTTCTGACTTTCCTTGTCCTCTTTCCGGACAACGAATCTGCAAATTCCGGATGGAACATTATTTTCCATGCCTATTTCCCACTCGATACAAAAGCCGTTGCTCATGATGACTGGGTTGTACAGCGAAGGACAGTGCTCGCAATATCTGTGAAACACATTAAAACCGCGATTTTTTATCTCTGCGACTGAGGGACACTGTTTCATGTCAATTCTGAACTCATCCTTTTCAAGGTTTATGCTGTAGCCCGCTTTTTCCCGATTGAGAGTACCATCAGAGCCACCCCAATATTCGTACATGCCCTGAAGCCCCTCACGTTCAACCAGATTCCGTAGGTGTGTACACCATTGTCTTGATATGACTGCCCACAACTCATTGAGTTTTTCCGGCCCGTATTTTTCATCGATATATCTGAACGTTTCGTTGTAAATGACAATAAAATTCTGAACTGTCATAAATCGCCCCCGGGGTTCTCGCCGGCAAAAAAGAACCAGCGGCAGCCATCGTCCAGCATCTCTCCTTTGAAAACCAGTCCGCATTCTTGTGCAATTACTTCATTGACACAAAAATCAAATTCGCAAGAATCTTTCATATTTTTAAAATTCGGATTTGCAGAAATACTGTTGAACTGCAGGCTTGGGCACTTCCTGACGCAAATGATACACTGGCTGGCTGTGCTTTCGGCATCTACCATGCCTCCATCCTTTCGCATGGGACAAACCAGCCGACTCTCAATTTCCTTCAGCCCACCTGACCTGATGGCGCCGATCTCCTCCTTGAAACAGCTGTGTGCAATGTGTCTGGAATAATCTTCCATTGCTCCTTCGCCCCAATTGGTTTTAATCCAGTTGAGGATTACATTGTAAAGGCCAAACCATTCCTTTATCGCTGCCATTGTCTGTTCTCCTCGCGCCGTTCCGGGTCCATCATTCGCCATCGAATCTTTCGATCTTCAAATCAGGGATAAGGTGACATGCTTCTTCAAGCACAGCCGCATGCTTTCCGTAAATTGCAGAACAATGATGAATATATGGCCCCTTTATGATCCGCTTTTCCCACCTTGGCCAATCATTGACTTCGTACCAAGCATATACTTCCCTTGTTTTTGGCCCCGGAATGACTCGTCCTTGACCAGTGCCCAACACATATTCTCCCCGATTTCCATCGAACCGGCATACTGTCAAGTCGCCTTCCTTCATTGCAAACTGAAGAGAGGTAGCCGGCAAATCCCTGAGAATCCATGGTGGCAGGATTTGGATTTTTCCTGTATCAGGATGCCTCAACGACGGTGGAGCTGATGCGTGCCAAAGCAGAACGGCGTTATCATTTTCCGGATGACGCTGGACAAATTCCGGGAAAAACGAAGGAGATTGGTATCCTGCTGCAGCTTCTGCAATCACTGAGCTGATAGCTCCGTGAAGATCAGTCTCTGCCGCAATCGGTATCTTTTCTTCAGCCAGGGCCAGACCAAGACCGCAGCCTGGCCCCATAGCTTCCTGAATTGAATTGAAGCTCTGAAGAGCATATGCGTCTATATGCTCTTTATCAGCCATTTCAAGCATTTCATCTCTGCATGCAAGGCTATAAAGAAGCCCTTCATCAGCAATATCCGCGGCTTCTATCAATGTCCGTCTGAGATCGGCCAACTCAGCCCTGTACGATGTTTCATTTTTCTTCATACGGGCTTTGAAGCGGGCGATAAATTCGACCATATCGAAAGGAATTATTTCGGCACCGAATTTCTGGAGCAATTCCGCTTCGTCTATGATTGTCGACCAGAAAAAATCGATACGCATCCCTATCTGGCCAATACGTGCAGTATTCAGTGCCTTGACCACTCTTACTGCAGAAATAAAATTCCCCATCCCTACGCTGAATGCTGAATCATTGATCCTGCAACTCTCGATGTATTCAAATCTGACATCGAGTGTTTTCAACACCTTGCTCGATGCAAAACACCCACAAAGGGAATCGCGAAGCCGCGAACCGTCTGCAAGTGGAGCTTCATCTCGAGGTGCCCACAAAAGAGTTGGAACACTCAGTTGCCTTCCAATAAGGCCAACTATGGCTTCCGTACCGAAATTGCAGTGAGGAAGAAAAATTGCATCGATTTCTTTCTGTTTGAAGTATCGTACAACCTTTTCAACATCATCGTTTTTTCTGATAACCCCATCCGGCAGGACATTGTCCAGGCTATATACTTCGACATCGTATTCCTTGAGCTTTTCCAGGATTTTGTTTTTCTGGACAATGGCATCTTCATGAGAAAAGACGAATTTGCCTATTGGGCAAACTCCAAGCTTTACATTCCTCTTCCTTGGCATCTTTTTCTCCCATTATCTTTGAAAGCTCTTGGAACCTCGCTATCGGCCATGAAAAATATCCCCTGTGGAAGAACTCCTAATGACTTCCTTGCAATCCACAGGGAATACTAGACATCATTCTCCCATGACCTGGATCTGGAGGGTTCTCGGCCTTGCCCTTACCTGATCCCAATCTATCAAATACAAATGGCCAAACTGGCCCAGATCCAAATTGCCATCAATTATGACAATACTTTCCGATCGTCCAAAAAAGCAGGACCTGAGATGAGCGTCCGTATTCAAGCTAGTCCACTCGCCCGGTTCTCCTACACTATTTCCAAACTCGGCATGCTTGGGACCTGGATGCATATACTGCCCTTCCACCCTGCATGTCGGAACCAGCTTCTCCATGATATTGCAGAGATCTTGCTGCAGATATTCAAGCCCGAAATACGTTTTGTCATGGGAACATTCCTGCACCATTACCGAGCAGGTTGTGTGATGTGAATAGGCAACACATACCCCATTCTTAACCCCAGACCTGTTCACGATTTCCTTGACTTTTTCGGTAACGTCATGGAATGTTGGGTGCAAACCTTCAGATTGCAGATCAAGGCTTTCTCGCACTACTTTCATTGCTCCAATCCTCCTATTGGCATTATTTTCAAGATTCGATTTATCACTTTGTACGAGCATCCCATGCTTCGCGCACGGCACATATCATCTCATCAATCATCGCTGGCCGATCTGCTGCCTTGGCTATTGCGCTCGACGATCCTGTACCTTCTGCCCCAGCCGAGATAACTCGATAGACATCCTTGCCGGAACTGATACCTGCCCCCTGCAGGACCAGGATTTTGGGATTGATGGATTTGACGGCCGCTATAGAGGCTTCAACATATTCCATGGTGCTAGTCCTACCAGTACCAATCAGATCGGTAGGTTCTGCAACGATTATATTCGGCTCAAGAAGCGTGATCGCCTTCGCTTCTGCAATGGAATCCGCACATGCAATGGTAAACAGCCCAAGATCATCTGCCCGACGAATTGTCTTGCCTAGAACAGAAAGAGAAAGAGGCTTTTCGCTGTGATTGAGCATGACCCCAACCGCCCCTGCAGCCTTAATTGACTCAGGCAGGATATCCGCTAAACCTCTTCCGGCTTGCAAAGGGTCCATATGCGGCGCAAACACGAAGAGGTGTTTTGTTGCATTGGCAATCATCCGAATATCACAGTATGGAGTTGTGAAAATGATATCCACTTTGTATTTTTGCGATGCCGCATCCGCCGCTTTGGCTAATTCAAGAATATCATTCCCGAAGAGATAAGATTTGGGACCAATCTCAAAAAATGGAGGTTTTATCGTTCTGCCATAGCCACAGTACATTTGAGGCTCCTTTTATGGATCTATCCCTGTCTCCTAGCTTTCCCCAACAAGGCATATTCTAAATCAGTTTCCGTAATTGTCAATAATATTTTTTCTTTTTTTTCATATTGCTTTCTTTAAGAAAAATTTATACTATATGGTAAGATTTTCAAGTGGAGAAGAGCAGTATGCAAAGACAATCAATGGAGCATGCAAGGGAATCCATTCGCATCGAATCCAATGCCATTGCCAGCATTCTTGATTATCTTGACGAAGACGCCTTTGCCCGAGCGGTCGATGTCATGAGCAAAGCAGAACGCATAGCCACGAGCGCATGCGGCAATTCTGGCATCGCAGCCAAAAAACTGGCTCATTCGTTATGCTGCATTGAAAAGCCGGCCAAATTCATTCCGCCAGGAGAAGCTGTACACGGCGGTTTAGGCTTTATCAAAGAAGGAGATGTGATCGTACTGGCTTCAAGAGGGGGCAAGACAGCAGAGCTGTTGCCAATCATGCGTATTTGCAGGCAAAAAAAGGCGACCATTATTTGCATCACGGAAAACCTCGACTCGCCACTGGCAAAAGGCGCTGACATTGTCCTATCCATGAAAGTCGAACGGGAAAGCGATAAATTCAATGTCATGTCTACATCAAGCTTTGTAGTGCTAGTGGCAATTTTTGATGCGCTTCATGTAGCCATTATGGATGAAACCGGGTATTCTATTGATGAATTCGCGCTAATTCACCCAGGAGGGGCTGTAGGAGAGCGGCTGAATTCGTGATGGTCATTTTGGGTATTGAATTATTTTATCTCTTGGCGCTAGACTCAAATATAATAATAATGATTTAGTTCCTAATGGAGAAAAAGCACCGTGGCGACAGATGGATTGAAAATCGATGTTCGTAGAAAAAAAATAATCGAAATGCTTGCCCGCGATGGCCAGGTACGTGTTTCCCAGTTGAGCGAAGTGCTGGGCACAACTATTGTCACTATCCGCACTGATTTGGCTGCATTGGAAAAGAACGGCTATTGCGAACGGATTCCCGGGGGAGCCATTCAGACGGTCAAAAACTTTTACAATATGGATTTCCAGCTTCGCAAGCAAGAAAACATGGAGTATAAGAAATCAATTGCTATTGCCGCATCCAACCTTGTGCAGGATGGGGAAGCTCTGTTCATGAATTCCGGCACAACGACCTATTACACGGCCATTGAGCTTAAGCGCCATAAAAACCTCAGTATTGTTACGAACTCAATCTCAATAGCTGTTGAACTAGGATCATATCCTACATTCCGAGTCATTCTTCTTGGTGGCAGAATCAATTCGCAGTATGAATTCAGCTATGGCAATGATACGATCGCCCAGCTCAAACGGTATAAGGCGGATACAGTCATACTTTCAGTTGATGGCTTTTCATATGATGCAGGCATGACTACGCACCATGCAGAAGAAGCAGAAATCAACCAATTGATGATGGCGCACGCCCGCAGGACAGTCATTGTCGCTGATTATACCAAATTAGGAAATGAGAGCTTTTTCAACTTTGGCGCAATCAACAATATCGATTTCTGCGTTACCAACGATTGTGCGGATAATCAGCAGTTACAAAAAATAGAAAAAGCCGGAGTAAAAATTATCACCAAGTAACTCAAATGCTTTTCTATCCGTCAACCTGCACAGCTGTCCGGGTTTCAGCCGACTCATAGATTGCGTCGATTATCTTCATCAGCCTGAGCGCCTGGGCCGGTGTATTGAGCGGTCGCGTCTCTCCCCGAACCGCCTGCACAAAATTCGCCGCATTCGCGCGCCTTCCCAAGTCATCGGGTCCAGGTCCGAAAACCAGCGGCTTTTCAATCATCTTGCCATTGTCGAGCAGGAACAATTTGCACGTATCGATGCTCGTTTCGTCCTTCCCGCCATTGGAGTAGGCGCGCTCGATCCTGCCCCCTGCCCAGGCGCCCTGGAAAACTACCGATGCCAACTCGCGCTCATTCATCTCGGCCCATGAAGTTCGAATCGTCAGGCACTGCCCGCTCCTGAACGTGACCATTGCATGGCAAGCTGTCTCTACATCCATTACGCCGCTTGATTCCTCGCTTCCATACGAGCTGCGAAATTCCTCGTCGTGCTGAAAATTGCTGAATGTCCTTGCCAAAACGTAGTCTGGATTTGGATAACCCATGAAATACAGGGCGAGATCAGCCATATGCAGCAGGTCGATCATCGCGCCGCCTCCCGAAAGTTTCCTGTTGGTGAACCAACTGCCGTAACCGGGGATCCCTGCCTTGCGAACCCACTGTGTCTGTGCCGAATTGATCTTCCCGACACCGCCCTTTTGGATGAAATCAATTATGGCCTGTGATTCCGGCCTCGCGCGGTTGTTGAAATTGAACATGAGAATCTTGCCCGCTCGCTGGGCTGTGTCGCACATAGCTTCGGTTTCATGCGCGTTCAGCGCCGGCGGCTTCTCACAAAACACATGCAGCCCTGCCCGCAAAGCCTGCATTGCCAATGCCGCATGAGTAAAATTCGGCGTGACGATCGATATCGCATCGAGTCCCTGCACTTTCGCCAGCATCTCGTCGAGGGATCCGCAGACCACCGGTATCGTGTACCGCGCCGCCAGCGCCTCTGCCTTGCCGGGCGATCGGTTGGCGATCGCCGCTACTTCCGCCCCTGCCTTCTGGAAGCCTTCGATATGCGATGGCGCGATCCCCCCGGCGCCGACAATACCAATTTTCGGTCCTGTCATTCCTACAACCTCCTAGACAGAAGCCAATACTATATCAAGCGAAGCCATCCAGGGGAACAGACATCCCTGGATATCGCTGAATGGCAGCACTTCGTCATTAATCCGGATGCCAAGCACCTCTTTTATAAAACTGCGTCTTCCCTCAATCCGTCTCCAGCTTTTGGGATACTTGGCCTTAAACGCCTTTCGCGTATTAAGGTCCGCCATCGCCAGCCCGTCTTCGACATGGACGCCGGGAAGAAGGCGGGGCGATGCAATTATGTCACATTGTATGCCCATACCGTTCTTGATGAGGTGCTCGCCTTTCTCGGTAAATATGCTCGTCGTCCATTCGTCATTATGGATCAAATGTCCAGGATTCAAGCCAACACCCAACTCATCAAATTCAGGAACCTCCTGCCTGATCCGCGCAATTATGGCTTTCCCTGAAACGCCGATTGCAAGCGATTCGTACCAGGTTTTAATCACATTGAAATAGGGAATGAAGACTTCCCTGAGCGTGTCAGCCCAGCCGGCAGGCAAATCCCCGGGGCCTTTTGCGTAAAAGGCTGTCCTTGCGACCATCGAACTTCTGTAGCCAAAACCGATATTGCAGACATTGCCCAGGGAAAGAACACTTGTTCCCGGGCTCACCAGGCCGCGCCTGCTGCCTTCCAGCGTGAAATTGAGATTTGGATGTGAAACAAGAGGGTCACCATCGATGCAGAAAGCCGCCGAAGCTTCAATCTCAGACATTCCCGGCCTAAGTCCCTTCAATACATTGTATACGCTTCTCGAGCTTTTCGTTCCCGCCAATTCGAGCACAGCCATCTCATCGATGTCGAGCTGATTCCTCAGGCCTTGGTCGGGATCAATCATGATCCCTGTGGCATTGACCAAATTGTCCATGGGAACGATAGCCGAGAGCTCCCTGATCATGTAAT